>NZ_QUEB01000013.1:0-1125 GCF_003477845.1 Clostridium sp. AF34-13 | reverse complement strand
AAAATGTAACACAATGGATAGTGTGTTACATTTTTTTACTGTCATGGAAACTTTATTTGAAAATATTTTTTATGAAATAAGTGATTTTAGTTAGAACACATGATAAAAGCTGAAATTATTATTATAAAATGATGTGACTAAAAATATATTAGAAGAATTTTGATGATGTATTAAATCTGAATACAAGATTTTTACATTACAAACAGACACAAAACTTTTATGCACAATTACGGTTCACACCTGCAATACGGCAATAATGTTATTTGTGCCCGTATGAAAATTTTTGTTTTCTTTGCTGATAGTTTTATTAAGTATGCATTTGAGCATCTCTAAACATAACCTATAACCCAACTGCCACATTGATACAAATTTTAAGCCTCTTTGTTGCACTATAGATTTACAAGACAAAAGACTTCGTCCCTGTCATCCTGGTCTATCCCCAGATACCTTGTTGTTATTTTATATGACGAATGATTATAGATACTGGTAAGCAATGCCGGTGACACTCCTTTTTTCCAGGCATGATACCCAAATGTTTTTCTGAGCGAATGGCAGCTCACCTTTTGGCTGAGCAGACATTTTTTTGCTGCGGATGATATTATGCGAAATGCCTGAATCCTGCTGATAGGCTTATTTTCTGATTTCTGACCCAGAAAAATAAATTGTTCCATCACCTCACATAAATTTTCTTTCTTTTCAAAAATTTCTTTTAAATATGATGCCAATGCTTCTTTTAAATTATCATTTATAAAAATAGTCGTTTTCTTTCCTGTTTTCTTCTCTTTTACATCAATATGAGATTTGAAAGACAGCAGACTTTCATTATATACATCTTTCCAACGAAGTTTTAAAATATCAGAAATACGCAAAGCGGTATTAAGTCCGCATACAATAAGAAGATAATTTCTTTTATTTGGCTTAACATCGCAATAATATTTCTTAATCTTATCTAATTCCACAATATCACGAATAGGCTGAGTAAGTTTCATTTCAATAATCCATCCTTTCAATTATTTTTTATAGCTGGGCTATTAACAATTTTCAAAAATTTTTAAAAAAAGCTAAAGTATCCAACCTGACTGCCGATAAATATTATGTAAGCAAAAATGTAACACATTATCCATT
>NZ_QUEB01000012.1:0-118022 GCF_003477845.1 Clostridium sp. AF34-13 | reverse complement strand
ATAATTTTTTTCACATCTAACTATTGACATTTATTAGCTGGACTTATGCTGCGTCCCACAGCTCCTTAAACTTCCCTGCCGTAAGTGTTCCAATAGCCGGATAAAACACACATATTTCTCTGACTTTACTTGCTCTTATGTCCTCATAACAACGAGATTTTGATTTCAAGCTTTCAGCTTCAATCTGTTCCTTCGTCTCAGACATGACTTTTAAAATCTCCTGATCTGTCATATTTCTCACCTCGTATTATCTCTAATTCCTTATCTATATCTTTTCCGGTATATTCCGCTAATAGTTTGGAAGAAATATTGTAAGTCCATATTGACGACATTTTAACGCAAGATCCAATATTTAATGCCCCTTGTTGCATCGCTATCCTTACGAACTGCGGTGACGCTCCAATGATTGCCGCTGCTTCCGCCGTACTTATTCCCTTAGCCATTCTACTATCACCTCCCTCTTGCCTTTTACCTCTGTCCTCCCTATACTCTAAGTACAGGCTATTGCAGTAGCCGAGTACCTATTAAGAGTATCCTTGACTGGATAACTAAACAGTTCTCATAAGTTACTTACGGTATATACATTCATTTTTTATTAAATGAATGTATATACTTTAAATTTGTATGATAATAGTATCTTCATTCACATAGCACGAAACACCTTTATACTCTATTCTTCCAAGCAGCTCAGCCATGTAATGACTGTTATTCACTCCTTTATCACATATATGAATTTCTTTTTCATTGACATAGGTAAGAATAATAGTTTTATTTTCCCAATTTTGTGGAAAATTTGATTTTACATCCTTAAACTTTCCTGTATAAACTCGTCCCAGTTTTTCATCAAATTTATTCATCAGTTTTTTAAATTTCAAACTAAATATCTTATAATAAATTCTGTTCACAACTCCTCACCTCTTTCCTTTATCACATCAAGCCGTCTTTTTTATATCTCTGGCTGCCATTATTCCCTGAATAGAAATACTGACTTTTTCTTTATCTCTGTTTATGCTATAATCAGAAAAACTAAAGGAGGTTTATCATGAAACATATTTCATATTCTTTTAGCGATTCTGATACAGAAGCTATCACTTTCGCACTTACCCTTCTCCCTTCACTTGGATTGGAAGATACACAAGCCCAGGCAACTATTAACTATCAATGCTGTTGTTCTGCCATAGAGAAACTTGTTAAGCACGACACGAATATAACACCTAATGAATTTCGTGTTATATTCGCTTTACTCCAAGCCGTCCAATTTATTAACAGTGGTGAATTTAAAGTAGATTTTGAAACAAAACAAAAATGTAGTGCTTACTTATTCACTATCAATAAACTTGTATCTGTCTTTGATAAGCAAATGTCGTAGTCATAGCTTATGTTTACTTCAATTTCATTTTCAAAATTACTATTAACAAGCTGTCGCAATCTTTCGGCAGCTTGTTTTCTGTCTGGTTGCTTTTTCTCTGTCATTGTTTTTTCTCCTTTCTTGTATCTTGTAAATACATCATAGTCTATCTAAGATACATTGTCAATACTTTTTTGTATCTTGTGTGTACTTTTTTATTGCTTTTTACTTTTTTTCGTGTTATGCTTTAGAAAAAGGAGGTGAAAATAACAATGACACAAGGTGAACGAATTAAAGAAGTGCGGAAATCTTTAAAATTAACATTGGAAAAATTCGGTGAAAAAATAGGTGTTAAAAAAAATGCAATTAGTGCAGTTGAAAATAACCGCAATTCACTTAGTGAACAAATGGCAAAATCCGTCTGCCGTGAATACAATGTAAACGAAACATGGCTTCGCACTGGTGAGGGTGAAATGTTTTTACCTGTTAATCGCAAGACCAAAATAGAAAAACTGACAAACCAGCTCTTATCAGAAGAAAGCGATTCTTTCAAAAATAGGCTAGTATCTGTACTTGCAGATTTGAACGAAAACGAATGGGAGTTTCTTGAAAAAAAAGCTATGCAGCTATGTGGAATTGATGAAGAAGATGACATAAACAAATTATATAGCGAACTTCCGGCAGGCAAGGACATAGAAAAGGAATATCCGCCTGTTAATTCAGACAAGAAAGATGTCGGATAAAAAAGCACCCGGCTTATAATCATTAGTTAAATTGAATCATTATAAGTTGTGTGCTGTTTCTAAAATTAAGATTGTAATACAATGTATTGTTATATTTGCAATATATCGCATATATTTTGATACTTTTATAATGTATGTACTTTCTTTTTATCATCTTTTCACGACCTTCCTATTTTAAGCCGGGTGCAGTGAAAAGTATAAATTTAAAAACTCCTTTTAATATATGCGTATAAAATATATGTATCTTTCTATTGACATACGCATATTTTATGCGTATAATAATTATTGTAAGGAGGGTAAGCAATGACATCAAGAGATATTTTAAAAATTTTACGAAAAGATGGCTGGTATATTGTAGACCAGGATGGCTCACACGCTCAGTTGAAACATCCGACCAAACCCGGAAAAGTCACAGTCCCCATACATGGGAGCAAGGATATTCCTCCGGGAACACTCAACAGCATACTTAAACAGGCGGGGCTTAAATAAAGCCCCATGCTTGCCACCTTACACTCAAAAGAAAGGAGCGATTGCTTATGTTAAATTTAACTTATCTTGCATTATTAGAACCTGGTGAAGATGGATGCTATGGTATTTCATTTCCTGACCTTCCGGGATGTTTCAGTTTCGCCGATAATCTTGCCGAAGCTGAACAGATGGCAGCCGAAGCCGCCGAACTTCACATTTACGGTATGGAAAGAGATGGTGAAGCTATTCCTGAACCATCCACATCACTTTCAAAAGATATAACAAAGGATATGCTGGTGATGCCTGTCACTGTTCACCCTGACCTCTATCGCATGAAGCGTGACAATGAGCGTGTAAAAACAAACATTACACTTCCAGCGTGGCTCAAAAGAATGGCAGAAGAAAAGAAAGTAAACTATTCCCGTTTGTTAGAATCTGCTTTGTTGGAATATCTACAGCTCCCAACAGCAAATAAATGAAAATACAAATAACCGCTTCCTGCAAGAAGCGGTTACAAATATTACCTACAAAAAGTGTAGTTCATATTTAAAAAAAGCCTTTATTATTATATCATGAGCCATACTTTTTGTATAGGCTTATTTTTTATACTCTTTTTTAAGAAAGTTGGTGTTATTATGGATAATAAAAAAACAAAACGGCGTGCAATGCGTCTGCCAAACGGTTACGGATCTGTAAAGAAATTAAGTGGTAACCGCCGTAATCCGTGGATCGTTACTAAAACGAACGGGTGGGAAATAAATCCCGATACTGGTAAAACAATTCAAAAGAAAATAATTATCGGGTATTACCCAAGCCGCCAAGCCGGATTGCAGGCATTGGCAGAATATAACGCAAATCCTTACGATGTAAATGCCGTCAAAATCACTTTTGCAGAAGTATATAATAGGTGGTCCGAAAAAAAATATAAGGAAGTTTCAGAAAGTAATATAAAAGGCTATAAAGCTGCTTATAAATTGTGTTCCTCATTAGAAAATATGCGTATGATAGATATCAAATTGTCACACCTGCAAAATGTAGTGGACAATTCTGGCAAAAACACCCCAACTCTTAGAAAATTAAAAGTATTATGGGGACAAATGTTTGAGTATGCCGTAATTAACGAAATCATAACAAAAGATAAAAACATTGTTGAATATGTGGATATAAAAGCTGCTGGCAATCCGAATAAGATAGATCGCTCACCTTTTACTGATGATGAAATACAAAAAATTTGGAATAATGTAGATTTTAATGAATATATGACTGTTATTCTTATGCTAATATATTCCGGTGTTCGTGTTTCTGAATTATTAGAATTAAAAAAGTCTGATGTGCATTTAGACGAAAAGTGGTTTAATATTCGCCATGCAAAAACTCAGGCTGGTATAAGAGCAGTTCCTATCGCTGATAAAACTTTTAAGTTTTTTGAGTATTGGTATAATAAAAATAATTGTGAGTATCTCTTAAGCACTCCCGACGGTGCACACTTTGAATACAGAAATTATTATGATAGTTATTGGAAACCTTTGTTGCATGAATTAAATATTAAGCACCGCCCGCATGATACCCGCCACACTTGCATTAGTCTTTTGGCTGCTGCCAAAGTATATCAGACAACTATCAAAAAGATTGTTGGTCACTCTGGTACTCAGACGCTTACTGAGCGCGTTTATACACACTTGGATATACAAGAATTATTGGATGCCATCAATCTTATTTAGCGTTACCTATATGTTACCTATATACTTTTTTTCACGCTTTTTTGCAGTGTTTTATATTTCTGCCATACCAAAAGAAAAATCCCACAAACATAGGCATTTGTGGGATTTTTCTTTAACTTTTGCAATTTTGTAAAATCTCTTTTTATTATCTCTTTGAGAACTGTGGTGCTCTACGAGCTTTCTTAAGACCGTATTTCTTACGCTCTTTCATACGTGGGTCACGAGTTAAGTAACCAGCTTTCTTAAGTGCAGGACGGAAATCTCCATCTACTGTAAGGAGAGCTCTTGAGATACCATGTCTGATAGCTCCTGCCTGTCCTGTAAATCCGCCACCACGAACTGTGATGATAGCGTCATATTTATCTGTTGTGTTTGTAGCCTCGAGTGGCTGACGAACGATAATCTTTAATGTTTCAAGACCAAAGTACTCATCAATGTCTCTTTTGTTGATTGTGATTTTACCTGTACCCGGTACTAAATATACTCTAGCAATACTGCTTTTTCTTCTACCTGTTCCATAAAATTTTGCGTTTGCCACTGTATTTTCCTCCTCTCAATTATGCTCTCTCTTTGATTTCTAATACTTCCGGCTTCTGAGCCTCATGTCCGTGCTCTGCACCGGCATATACATGAAGTTTTGTAAACATCTGACGACCAAGTGGTCCCTTTGGAAGCATACCTTTTACTGCATGATCTATAACATACTCAGGCTTCTTAGCGAGCATTTCCTTGAGTGTTGTTTCTTTCATTCCACCAACATAATCTGAGTGATTGTAGTAAATTTTCTGGTCAAGTTTCTTACCAGTTACTTTAATCTTGTCAGCGTTGATAACGATAACATAATCACCTGTATCAATATGTGGTGTATAAGTAGGCTTATTTTTACCTCTTAATACATTTGCAACTTCTGTTGCAAGACGTCCTAATGTATGTCCTGTAGCATCAACTACATACCATTTTCTTTCAATTGTGGATGGGCTAGCCATATAACTCTTCATCCCAGTACCTCCTAACTTATTCACTTAGAATCTTATCTACTACATAAATTAATTATACTGCGCGTAGATGCTCTACCGGGGCTTTGGTTCAGCATGTCACACGCCACATTTCACTATTTTACAATATTCTTGTGCATAAGTCAAGCATTTTTCGCTTTTTATTCCTATTTTTTAATCTCTATCAACAATTTATCTATTTGAGCAGTTTTATATCAACAATCACGCTCACTCACAGCAGAATATATCCTCAAACCACCATTTCGATAAATAATAGAATACTTATAACATTACTACTTTGACCCTCTCATTATATTGTGATAAAATTCTTATTAAATGATGTGTGGTTTTAAAGATATTTTAATCACAACTAAAACTACAGCTTGCGGCATTGCTATGTAAATTACAATGTAAATGTGCAAAAAGCAAAAAAAACTTGTAAAAGAATTATAGAAGATGGGAGAATTAATTTTATGGAAAAAATCAATATTGACAAACTTATTTCAGAGATGACACTTGAAGAAAAAGCTTCTCTTTGCTCTGCCGCTGATGCCTGGCACACAAAAAGGATTGACAGACTCAACCTTCCTTCGGCTATGGTTTCGGATGGTCCTCACGGACTAAGAAAAGAGGATGACAGTCCTGCACATTTCGGACTTCTTGACAGTATTGAAGCCATCTGCTTTCCAACCGCTTCTGCCCTCGCCTGCTCTTTTGACAGGGAGCTTATAGAAAATGTTGGAAATGCTCTTGGTAAAGAGTGTCAGAGTGAAGATATATCTGTTTTGCTCGGACCGGGCATTAATATGAAACGCTCACCTTTATGCGGACGAAATTTTGAATATTTTTCTGAGGACCCTTATCTTGCCGGCGAGATGGGTGCTGCTTTTGTAAATGGTGTGCAGAAAAATGACATTGGTACAAGTCTTAAACATTTTGCCGCAAACAATCAGGAATGGCGCAGAATGAGCATAAGTGCCGAGATTGACGAGCGTACGCTCAACGAGATTTATCTTACTGCTTTTGAAAAAGTCGTAAAACAGGCTCAGCCGTGGACTATAATGTGCAGCTACAATCAGATAAATGGCGAGTATTCATGCGAAAATAAAATGCTCCTCACTGATACATTGAGAGACAAATGGGGGTTTAAGGGGCTTGTCATGACTGACTGGGGTGCAATGAATGACAGAGTAAAGGCTCTTAAGGCAGGACTAGACCTTGAAATGCCGTCAAGCCACGGTGAAACAGATAAACTTATCGTGAAAGCCGTAAATAATGGCTCGCTTGATATGGAAACTTTAGATACTGCCGTCAGGCGAATACTCACACTTGTTGATAAGTCACTTATCTCAAAGGATAAACATTCCGGTTTTAAATACGATATGGAATGGCATCATGCGATTGCAAAGGAAACTGCTGAAAACTGTGCCGTTCTTTTAAAAAATAACGGTGCACTCCCACTCAGCAAAAACCAGAAGATTGCATTTATCGGCGAATTTGCTGACAAGCCCCGTATTCAGGGTGGCGGTTCAAGCCACATAAACTGCCATAAAATAGACAGTGCATTAAATTCGGCAAAACAGTTTGCTGATGTTACATATGCTAAAGGTTATAATACCGATAATGACATTACTGACGAGACACTTTTAAACGAGGCGGTTAATGCTGCAAAAAATGCGGATATTGCCGTGATTTTTGCCGGACTTCCGGACGCATTTGAAAATGAAGGCTTTGACAGAAAACATATTGATATGCCTAAATGCCAGAACGAGCTTATAGAGGAAATATGCAAGGTACAGAAAAATGTTGTTGTTGTGCTGCACAATGGTTCTTCCATTACTATGCCGTGGCTTGACAAAGTAAATGCCGTTCTTGAAATGTATCTCGCCGGAGAAGCCTCAGGAGCAGCAGCCGTCAATCTTTTGTTCGGAGTTGCCAATCCATCCGGAAAACTTGCAGAGTCTTTCCCTCTCCGTATTGAGGACACACCTGCATACTTAAACTTCCCGGGCAACAGAGATAAGGTAAATTACAACGAAGGAATTTTTATCGGTTACAGATATTATGATAAGAAGAAAATGGATATACTTTTTCCATTTGGCTACGGATTAAGCTATACTAAATTCAGATATGATAATATGAAAATAAACGGTAAGAGTGCATCAGAAAATAATTTTTCATTTAAAGATAACGATAATGTAACAGTCAGCGTTGATATAACGAACATCGGCGAAGTCGAGGGTGCCGAAATCGTGCAGCTTTACATTGAAAATCATATAGATGAAGATAACAGACCTGTTAAAGAATTAAGGAATTTTGCCAAAGTAAAACTTGCTCCCGGCGAGACAAAAACGGTCACATTCACTCTCGGATTCAGAGCATGGGCATATTATAATGAAACAATACACGACTGGTATGCACCGTCAGGTGATTATAAGATACTTATCGGAGCATCATCAAGAGATATAAAAGAAGCAAAGAAAGTATCTGTCTTATCTACAGTAACAATTCCGTTTGTCGTAAACAAGGCTGCAACCTGCGAGGATGTAGAACGATTTGCCAAAAACAAAGCTCCTCTTGACGATATGCTTATGAAATGTGTAAAAGCACGGCATAAAGAGGACTCTGAAAAGACATTAGAAGAAGAATTAAAAGACCTTAAATGCGGTTTTGGCGGTGTCCCTATTCACTCAACACTTTCATTTACACCTGATGAATTAAAATATGAAGATATACAGCAGACAATTAAGGCAATAAATGAATCTGAAAAATAAAGCGTGACGGATTACTCAAAAAATGTCGGAAACCAAAAATTTCCGACATTTTTTAATCAAATAACTATAATGTGAAACTTATCTATTCATTTCCATAAAAATAATGTATGCACACACTGCTTTAAAATTTTTAATCTAACCTCCCAATTTTATCCCTGCGTAAGCATATTTATACCACCGTATGAAATTTCAAGTGAAAGTCTTGCCGCTTTAACCGCATCCTCAAGTGTATCTGCTGCCGCCAAAAAACCATTCGGATGACAAAATCTAAGCGTTTTTATACCACTTATCTGCCTTAATTCATCTGCGTCCTTTCCGCACCATTCCTCAGGAAAATCACATACAAGCGTATTGTCATCCGCACTTAACGGAACTCCCTGCACACTGTAACCACCTCTGTTTGACGGATAGACAACATATTTATATCCGCTGTCAATAACTGCATTTTTCCACGGAGCAAATTTAGATAACACGAGTACCTCGCCATCACATTTTTCCATGTCAGCCTTTACAAGTTCGGTTGCCCTCAATATTCCTGCGACCGCATTAAAATGATTTACAAGTATCACTTTTGCAAATTCTACGGCTTTTTTAAAGCAGCCGTCATAATCCTGCTCAGTATCCCATCCCGGATTAAACTCACCTATTATCTTTGCTATATCATTGTCACATCCCGTATTGTCAGACTCATCAAGTGGCTGTATAAATTTTTCATCAAACCTTGCCGCTTCTTCTTTGCCGACACACGCCGCTCCGAACTCTCTCCACAAAAGACCGAAAGCCGCATACGGACAGCCGTTTTCTCTGTACTCCTTATCTTTCTGGTGATGATCAAATTTGCCTCTGCCAATATCATATATGATACCGTCAAAGTCTTTCGGAACTTCAAATCCCCTTATCACCTCAATATCAGGTTTTATCATTTCAAGAAATGCTGTTGCAAAAACATCATCTGAATGAAATTTTGCACCATGCGTAAAAGCTTTTGAAGGAAGCTCAACTTTTCCCTCAAATATTTTTTCATCTACAACAAAACTCATAATAAAAACCTCCTTTTTTTAATGTACTCAGATAATTGCGAAACTAATTATATGTTGTGTTAATTGCACAGATATAACAAATAATATCGTCGGCACGCTCTCGCTATGTTGTCGTTCGCAGCAGTACATAAATCAGCAAGAAACGCTGCCATATAAATGCCGACTTACACTATTTGTTATGTCTGCACAATCTAATCAAGGATTATGATAATACATTTTAAAACAGGCACCCTCCAAAATCCAAAACTTTAAGGGTGCCATTTAAAATCTAATTACATTGTGCATGACCTGACAACCCGGCCACGCTTTCGAGTGAACAATATCTATGCAAGTTCTTTGTCAAGGTTTTCTTTGATTGCCTTGATAAAATCCTGACTGTTAAGTACCGTTACATTCTCAAGTGATGTTATAAGTGCAAGATCTTTTGTCATCTTTCCTGACTCGATTGTTCCAAGTGTTGCTTTTTCAAGCTTTTCTGCAAATGTCATAAGCTCAGGAATGTTGTCAAGCTCACCTCTCTTGCGGAGTGCTCCCGTCCATGCAAATATCGTTGCAACAGAGTTTGTAGATGTCTCCTCACCTTTGAGGTGCTTATAATAATGTCTCTGAACTGTTCCATGAGCAGCTTCATACTCATATACTCCTGAAGGTGATACAAGCACTGATGTCATCATTGCAAGTGAACCGCAGGCTGATGATACCATATCACTCATAACATCGCCATCATAGTTCTTACAAGCCCAGATAAATCCGCCTTTTGCTTTCATAACACGTGCTACTGCATCATCGATAAGCGTATAGAAATATTCTATGCCTGCTGCTTCAAATTTATCCTTATATTCTGCTTCATAAAGGTCATTAAATATGTCCTTAAAGTTGTGATCATAAATCTTTGAAATAGTATCTTTTGTGGCAAACCATAAATCCTGTTTTGTATCAAGTGCATAATTGAAACAAGCCTTTGCAAAACTTGTGATAGATTTGTCAGTATTATGTATTCCCTGGATGATGCCCGGTCCGTCAAATTCCTGAATAGTCTTGCGTATTTCTTTTCCGTCCTCGCCCGTAAATACAAGCTCTGCTTTTCCCGCTCCCGGTACTTTAATCTCTGTATTCTTATAAACATCACCATATGCGTGTCTCGCAAGTGTGATAGGTTTCTCCCAGTTCTTTACACAAGGAGTGATTCCTTTAACCTGAATAGGTGCACGAAATACTGTTCCATCGAGAGAGGCTCTGATAGTACCGTTTGGTGACTTCCACATCTCTTTAAGATCATATTCTGTCATTCTTGCTGCATTTGGTGTAATAGTCGCACATTTAACAGCAACACCGTATTTTTTTGTAGCTTCAGCAGAATCAATAGTAACCTGGTCGTCTGTCTCATTGCGGTGCTCAAGACCAAGATCATAATATTCTGTCTTTAAATCTATATATGGAAGTAAAAGTTCATCTTTAATAATCTTCCAAAGAATACGTGTCATCTCATCCCCGTCCATCTCTACAAGTGGCGTTGTCATTCTAATTTTGTCCATCATTTAACCCTCCGATATTCTATTATGTACTCTCGGCATCTTCTCGAAACGAGTCATTTCGGCTGCATTTCCGATATACTGTTTCCATTTTCCCGTCGTACCGTTCCCGCTTTGCTTAACGGCAATACGCATCTGCACAGCCTGTCACTTAAGTATTTTATCATATTTTTTTTATTTTGTGAAGTGTGGCTGTCAGTCAATGTCTCAACTTCGACAATAAATGTCTAATCTTTTTTCTTTTTACCCAGTCAATTTTTAGTCATTTTTCACAAATCCACATAAGTTTCTTTGTCATATTTCACGGTTTTTTTCATATTTTATTGACTTTTTATCCCCTGCCGTTTACGATACGGATATGTGCTGCCTGTTGCTATCAATCATATTCACATACAGGGCACAGCAAGTGTTATAACTGCCTGTTTTGATGTGAACAGCAGCATAACAATATTATCGCAGCCTTCCGTTAAGGAGGGTATTATGAAATCGACCGATTCAAAAAAATTATTTTTTCACAATAAACTTATAACTTTATTTCTTATTGCTGCAATCTGTATCGGCATCATGCCTGACAGTGTCTTAGCAGCATCACAATATCCCGTCATCATTTTGACAAGTTACAACAGAACGCTTAAGATAGGTGACACTTTTTATCTTGCCGCATTCACCTCAAACGGCAGTATTCCGACATATAAGAGCACGAGCAGTAAGATTGCTTCCGTAACTTCGCTTGGCGAGATTACGGCGAAATCTCCCGGAACTTGCAAAATAAATGTCAAATCAAAAAAAACTGAGGTCAGTTGTAAGATAACAGTAAGCAAAACAAAGCTTGTTTTATCCAAAAAATCTGTTTCAATAGAACACGGTGAAAATTTCAGATTAAATGTAAAATCTTCCACAAAATCACAGATTACTTACAAGAGTAACAAAACAAGCGTTGCCGCAGTTGACGATTCGGGCAATATAACAGGCTGCAAACCGGGTGATGCAATAATCACCGTAAAAGCTGACACTTCAACGGCTTTGTGTAAAGTCAAAGTAAAGACACCGACAGTTAAACTTTCACATTCTTCTCTGTCTCTTTATAAAAATCAGTCAGCTTCTATAAAATGTGAAGTCTCATCAAGTCTTGCACCCGTCTGGAAATCAAACAAGCAAAGTATAGTTTCCGTAGATGAGAACGGTCTTGTCACTGCCCACAAACACGGCAGTGCGGTCATTAGTGCCACTGTTGACGGTGTTAAAAAAATATGCAGTATCAAAGTTAAATCTCCTGTCATAAAACTCAACCATTCATCATTAAAACTAAAACCAGGCGAAACTAAGACTCTCACTGCTTCTGTTTCGTCAGGCAATACTCCGACATGGACTTCTAAGAAAACAAGTATTGCCACGATAAATCAAAAAGGTGTGGTTAAAGCAAAAAAAGCAGGCACGACCATCATAACCGCATCGGAAGATGGTGCATCTGCTTCTTGTACCGTCACTGTAACAAAGTAACATAGATAAATTTTTCATTTAAGGAAGGCTGCGATTTTTTCATTTTTATTTTAATAACTGTTTTTTATCAATCTTTCCCGTGTCCTTATTGTGCGGCATATCATCGAGAATAATTATTCTTCTCGGCATCTCAAAGTGGGCAAGTTTTTTTCGCAAAAAAGCATATATTTCTTTCTCTAACTCATCCCGTTTCTTATCACCTTTTAAATATTTATCTTTTACGCTCTCTTTAAGTGCCACATAAAGCGTGAGTATATCTCTGTCCTTTTCCAATATCACAACAGCCTCGCTTATTTCCTCTTTTTCGCTCACCGCCGCTTCTATCTTCGCTTTTGAAACTTTCCTGCCCCTTATCCCCACTATATCATCTGAACGCCCGTCAAAATACAGATTGCCGCAATCATCCATATATCCTCTGTCTTTAAGCGTAAACGGACATTTCACTCCATACACATGAAAATCATTTGTGACATATATCTCCCCTTCTTTTACGCTGACATCAACTTTCGGAAACGGCTTACCTATAAGATTTCTCTTTTCCGTCATATTCTCATCCGTTACATATGATATATAATTCAACTCGCTTGCACCATAATACAAAATGACTTTCGTATCTGGAAATATCTTTTTTAAACTTTCTGCATCTTTTCTTCCCAGACTTTGCGAACCAGACAATATCATTTTTATATTAACATTCTTCTCCTTAAAACACTCCGGTATGCACATTAATTTTGATGGAATAAGATAGATAGTGTCTGCTTCCCACTGTTTTATGGTCTTTTCCCACTGTTTTGGATTAAACCTGTTTTCCACAATGGTAACTGCCCCTGCATATAGCTGTGCCATCACAAGATTTAGATTGCCCGTAAAAGCAAGACTTCCCTGTACAAACAATCTGCTGTTTTCACCAATCCCGAATATCTCATTTTGTATAGGAAAGAAATCAGCCCAGCTCTCATATGTTCTGTAAAGTATCTTTGGCACGCCTGTCGTCCCCGATGTCATTACCGCCATACAGACCTCATCCGGTATCTCATTGATTTCAGGCAGTTGTGTCATATCTTTTTGGACTATCATCGGTATATCTCCATTTTTATTGCACGCAATAAATAATATAAGCTGTTCCAAAAAAGACTCACTTTTTATCATATAAACTTTTCGTCCGGACTCCGTGCACTGTCCAAGTTTTTGCCACATTCCTTTAACTGCGGTTCCATAATTTCCATCCGCATTTATTTTTATCTTTTCTGCATATTCATCTGCCGCTTTTTCAAGTTCTTCATATGTATATGGAATTCCGTCCTCTACAAAAGCAAGTTTATTTTCATCTTTTTCACATAGCATCTTATAATAATTCATTTTCTTTCCCCTGTCCTTTAAACTATCATAACTTATATAAGTCTGGTTTCCACAATCCCCTATTTTTTCAATAATATCGCACTTCCTACCCCGCCAGCCGCCGCAATACCACACACGGCATATCCGCCGCCTTTTAACTCTAATGCCCTTAATGCATGAAGTGTTATAATCGCTCCTGAAGCTCCATAGGGATGACCGTAGGCAAGTGCACCACCGAAAACATTATATTTTGATACCTGCTCCGGAAAAGTCCTTGCAAACAATACATCTATAACGGCAAATGCTTCATTACATTCATAAACATCAATATCCTGCGGACTTAAGCTGTTTCTTTTAAGAATTTTCTCTATTGCGGCTATACATGACTTAGGACTCCGATCAGGTGTTCCTCCTGTCTCCGCAATATCGATAAATTCTCCCTTGATTTCACAATTATTTTCCCTGACATACTTTTCCGAGCACAAAATCACAAAAGCCGCACCGTCATTTGTAAGACACGCATTTCCTGCCGTTATTATATTTCCATTTTCAAGTATGGCTGGCAGTCTGTTCAGCAGTTTCTCACTCATCCTGTCACGGATTCCCTCATCTTTATCACATCCGTCTGTCACACTCACGACAATGTCCTTTAAAACACCTTTATCTCTTGCTTCTTTTGCAAGCCTGTGGCTTCTAAGTATCCATTCATTCATTTCTTCCCGTGATATTTTTTCGTCTGCCGCCGTAAGTTCCGCACCCTCTAACATCGCAGTCTGACGGTGTGTACCCGGCATAAACTTCGCCACCTTATACCATTCATCTCCAAACTCTGCATAGTCCGGATGATTAGAATTATATGCTCTTTTCGGTGCAGTCGAACTACTCTCAAATCCTCCGGCAATAACAATATCTGCCTGTCCTGCATCTATCTTTGCCGCCGCAAGTGCTATACTCTCCAAAGATGAACCACATTGCATATCAACCGTAAACGCCGGAGTTTCCACCCCAAACACCGTCGAAAGTGACATGACTCTTGCTATATTTCCTCCTGCACCAACAGCATTTCCGGCAATGATACAGTCAACTTTATCTATCCCCGTCCTCTCTGCCAGCCTGTCAAGCACACCTGCACCAAGCTGCTCCGCAGATATATGCCTATACATACTGTTTTCAATCCCTATATAACTCCTCAGCCCGTCAATTATATATGCCATAAATACTCCATTCTCTGTTTCTGCCGTGTTCCACACTTATGAAGCACCCAGAAGCCTATATTTAAAATTTTTATAACTTCCTCTTACCTATTATCTCAAATCCGTTAAACACGCTATCTGTATGCCTGCTTTTTTTAATCTCCCTTGCATTTTATCTCAAACACTTTAATTCCTTTGTTCTCATCGCTGCCACAACCGCTTCTTTGCACCATTCCCGTAATCATATTTCCATCTCTATACAAGTATATTCTCTCACCTGCAAAAACCGGAAGAATATATTTTATCTCAATTTTAAATGCAGACTCCATTTTTTTATTGTCATAAGTGGTTTTATTTTCTTTTCGTCTTTTTTTTAAATCAAAAATATCTTTATCTGTTTCTTTTCCAAACAAATCTTTATCTTCAAGAAATTTTTCCAAAATAAGAAATCCGGGTACTACTGCTTTCTCATTTCTGTGTATCGGATTTCTATCATCCACGCTCTCCACAAAGTCAATTATCTCCCTATTTTCAAAAAGCATATCGCAAATCTTTCCGTTACTTTCCACTCCCATGTATTCGTCACTTATATGCTCTTTATCTTTTGCACCACTATCCGCAATACTGTCACTTGTCCTATCCGCTGATGAGTTAAATGTATTTTCACTGCTGCTTATTATTTTTATAAGATGTATATCAAGTCTAATTTTAGAACCATCCAAAAAACTCTCACTAACCGACATAAGTGCATAATTCTTTTTCTGCCTTAAAATTTCTGCTTCCGGCTCATCGTTATAATATATACAGTCACTTAAACGGCACTTAACTTTATCAGCATCATACCTGTTTCTATCACAATCCCCATTATCCATTTCAGAATGTCCTGTTTCTGTCTGATTACACTTATTAGATATTTCAGAACATCCCGGTTCAGCATACTTATTTCCCATTTCTGAATGTCCTATTTCTGTCCTAAGACAAATATTCTTTATTTCAGGCTTTTTTAATTCAAGACTTGCTTTTGCTATGACCCAGTTTGAAAAACCCGGGATTTTAGAAAAAGCTGCAAAATATCTTCTTAACAATCCATGTTCCATATAAATCCTCTTAACCGCAAAAATTTAATTTCTGTATATTTTATCCCTGTAGCATATCAACTATTACCATTCACACCTTAGATATATTTTGTCGATATGCATAATTGTATCTCAAAAACTTCCAAAAAAAGTATATAATTTTGTCTCATTTATGTCAACCCATATAATTTTTAGGTTGACAATCTAATTTTACATCTATATACTTGCAAATAAATAATTAAATGTTTGCGAAACCATTATAATCTTTAATTATAGTTTCGCAAACACTTAATAACACATACACTTATTTAGGAGGAAACAAATGAACAACTCAATAACTAAGAACAAAACAACTTTTACAACCCAGAATCTCGTACTTATGGCACTTTTTGCCGCCGTACTCTGCGTATCGGCATACATAAGCATCCCTCTTCCAAACGGAAGCCATATCACGGCACTTAACTTTGTAGTGACACTTATCGGACTTGTCTTTGCCGTTGAACAGTCCTTCTTCATATCTCTTGTATGGCTTTTACTCGGTGCTGTCGGTGTACCTGTATTTATCGGCGGTCAGGGTGGAATCGGATACCTGCTCGGTCAGTACGGCGGATATTCTTTCGCTTTCGTAATTATCGCAATTGTACTTCCAATCGTCTGTAAACGCACATACAGCAGAATATATTTCACAATAGCAGCTATTGTTTCAGCAGTATTTGTAGACCTTTTCGGAACTTTATGGATAATGATAATCGGAGGAATCAATTTTAAAGCGGCATTTATCGCAGGCTTCATACCATTTATCGCACTTGATACCGTGAAAGCCATTGTTGCCGCTTTTATTGCTCCTTCATTCAGAAAAATATTAAACAATGCCATAGATTAATGTCATGATGTTGATGTCAAAAGGTATTTTGACACCAACTAATGCCACGGATTGCTTCATTGCTATGCAATTTTCGCAATCCTGCAAACACCTCCAATTTTATTGTCGGTGTTTAGCGGATCATTTTTTCATACATCCTTTACACCCGGCACAACCTGCCGGGTTTGTTTTTGTCATGTCCACCGAATAATCAAACATTGAGGACAGTGAACATACAGCCTGTGATGAGATACCCTCACCTGTTCCCGTAAAGCCAAGTCCCTCCTCGGTTGTTGCCTTTACATTTACCCTGCGAACTTCGATATTAAGCGTTTTTGCTATATTTTCCCGCATAGTGTCAATATAATCCCGAAGTTTCGGACGCTGTGCTATCACGGTCGCATCAATATTTTCTATAATATAACACTCCTCATCAAGAAGCTTTCCAACCTCACCAAGAAGTTTTATGCTTGATATTCCCTTATATCTGTCATCCGTATCAGGAAAATGTTTTCCTATATCTCCGAGTGCTGCCGCACCCAGAAGTGCATCCATAATAGCATGGAGAAGCACATCTGCATCCGAATGTCCAAGAAGCCCTTTTTCATATGGTATATTCACACCGCCTAATATAAGGGCACGCCCCTCGACTAATTTATGAACATCATAACCCATTCCTACTCTCATATTAAACCTCATTTCCGTGCAATATCATCCGCACTTACATAAAATTATTATAATAACATTACATTTACCATTCACACTGTTATCATTACGATTAGCCACACCATACTATTTTCGGTACAAAAACAAACGAACCATAAATATACGAAAATCCCCTGAAGCATATGTTTCAGGGGATTATATAGTAGCGGGAGAGGGATTTGAACCCACGACACCACGGGTATGAACCGTGTGCTCTAGCCAACTGAGCTATCCCGCCATATTAAATTATATCAGTGAAAACTCACTGTAATGGGACCTACAGGGCTCGAACCTGTGACCCTCTGCTTGTAAGGCAGATGCTCTCCCAGCTGAGCTAAGATCCCTTTTTCGATGTCGTGTGTTTTTGTCTTGTCTCACGCGACTTCCTTACTATACCAGACAACGAAACATATGTCAACACTTTTTTTAAATTTTTTTTAATGGTAACAGTTCAGCCATAAAAAGATAATTGGCAATACAATGAGCTTGTTCATTGTATTGTTAAGTACCTTTTTATGGCTGAATAGCCTTTCATTTATGAAATGAAGTAAACTCAAGCTGCATAGCAGCGACTGACAGCTTGCTGGCAGGTTTACGAATGTAATAAATGAAGGGCTGAACTGTTACAATTGATGCACCCGCCCACAAAATTTGTAAACTCTTTCCAATTCGTATTGACTTATTTTTATTTCAGCTTATTATTATAAATAGTTTATAATAGTGTAACATCACATAAGAACGGAGGATTATCATGAACAAAAGAACCGTAAACATAAGCAGTCTTGTACTTTTACTGAGTCTGCTTTCACTTATCACTACAATGTGTCTCTACTACCTTGTACCTATGCACTATGTGTCTGTTATATTTGCCGGAGTTGCATCAGTACTTCTTGCACATTTTTTCTTAGAGTCATCTCTGAATTATGATTACAACTTTTTACACGCAGCAAGTATGACTATTTCAACGCTTGTCTTTGCCATAGCTATATATGTCATTCAACCAAATGAATGGATATGTTTTGATTTCTGGCTCCCATGTCTTGTACTTGCAAACTGGATTATTCCTTTCCTTTATTGCACGCTTCGTGACCTGTTTGACAGAGGGCCAAGATTTGACGGCTACCATAAATTTTTCAATCGTATGTGCATTTTCTTTACACTGATATATATTTTCGTGATTGCAAAACAATATTTTATAACACCTATTGTCCCGCCATATCACAGCCTCAAATTCGGTGCACACAACTTTATACCTTTTATGGCTACCGGAACTTACATTGAACACACATTCAAAGCAGGTAAAAGCATAAATGAATTTGTCTTTTATGCATTACAGCTTGTCTGCCTGGGTATTCCTTTCGGTTATCTTTGCAGGGTTGCACTCAGAAAATTAAATTTTGTGTTTAGGATAATCATATACATCCTTTTCCCTGCTGCCCTTGAAGCCGCACAGTATATGACAGGACTTGGCCGTGGAGATATTGATGACTGCGTATTCTCCCTTATAGGTATTTTCATCGGTGTTGTCTTATTCCACATTATGAACGGTGCTTTCCAGACTATTGCCACACGCGATTTTATGATAAGCAGAGCACAGCAGAAAAAATATCATTTTTAATTTTAAACCAAGAGGTCACGGATTATCTCAAGATATTCCGTGACCTCTTATTTTCATCTAAAATTTTCTATATTCATTTATATCTTTTACAAGTATCTTTATACCGCGAATCGTATTGTCAAATACTCCACCCTCATAAAATGCCTGCAATACCATTGCTATCGGAATACCAACTATAAGTCCGAGCATACCTATAAGCCTGTAAAAAATAAACATTGATATAAGTGTCAAAAACGGACTCATACCCACACTGTCGCCTATAAGCTTAGGTTCAAGTATTCGATGCACAAACAAAGAAATAAAGTATGCTGCCACAAGTATTACCGCTGCTTTATAATCACCTGTTATTATCTCATAAATTGCCCACGGTGTAAGAATTATTCCCGTTCCCAAAAAAGGAAGAAAATCCAGAAATGCCGTAATAAGTGCGATAAGTGCCGCATATTTTTGTCCCATTATCAAAAAAATTGTAAACAGTATCACAAATACTACTATCATTATCTGAAAGCAGGCTTTAAGGTACCCACCTATAGCCTTTACGATAATATCCTTTGTCATCTGCCAGCCTTTTTTTATCGACTCCGGCATATGAGCTGCAACTTCTTCTTTTATCTTGTCGTGGTCTGCCACAAAGAAATATGTCATCATAAGTGTAAGTATCAATAATACAAAGAAGTCAATGAGCGAACTTGCAACATTTCCGACTGTCGATACCGGACTTGTCTTAAGTGATTTTAACGCAGTTAGTATATACTCGTTGAGCTGCACATTTTTCTTTCCCAACATACTCTGTACATCTGCCGGAATTATATTTATCTTTTCGTGAAGGACGCTCATCGCCTGCTGGATATTGTTTACTACTGACTCATATACGCTTGGCAGGTCATCTATAAGCAGACTCGTCTGCACAACAATAAACGAAATAATACCATATATAGCCGCACATATCAGTGCAAGAACAAGCACTATAACTATTACAGTTCCATGTTTTCTCATTATCTTTATCTTGTTTTCAAGAAATCTTACAAGCGGATTTGCAATCATTGCTATAAACCATGCCACTATCAGCGGCAGACACAGTCGAAACAGCGGCGGTATTGCAAATATTGCAATAAGTATAAATGCCAGGCATACAGCCAGGTGAACACATATCTTTTTTCTTAACTCCCTATTATTTTCTTCCAATTTTTATTCCAATCCCTTTCTATATTATTCATGCAACTTTTCTGACATAATGATATTGTAGCATAAAGTCATATATATTTTTTACATATTAAAAAAGTTTCATAAAATATTTATACTTTGTTTAAGGTATTTCTGCTATTCTTATATATGCAGTGTACAAGGTTATTGTATCCAAGCTGATTTTACTGTAAAATAAAAAAGAGCAAAACCGGCGTTTTGCTCCACAAGAATTGCTTCGCAATTCTTGTTGGTGCCACACTACTTTACGAGCATTTTCCTATGCTTTAAAAAAGAGCAAAACCAGCGTTTTACTCACAAATAAATATTTTATTACGCAAATTTAGGTAATTGCGAAACTATCATAATGTGAGATTAAATTGTGCATCTATAACACAACATATAATTATTTTCGCAAATACCTATTACATAAATTATGTGAAAGGATTTACACTATGAAAAACATTTACTTAAAAAAAGCATTCTGCAGTGCACTCGCAGCAGGTGTTGCAATAGCAGGCTTAAACGCTCCCGTGCAGACAGATGCGAAAACAACAACCAAAAAAAGCATAGACAATATGTCTGTAATGTCAAGAGTTGTCTCAAAAAACAACGACGGACTTCTCCGTTATTCATATGTTGATGAAAACGGCAAAAAAATTGATTTTGACGGTTCTTCCGCTTCCCTTCCTTCAACACGAAAAAAGGCAACTTCTGTCCCATCATCATATGATCTTAGAAAATACGGACAGACAACCTCTATCAAAGACCAGGGTGTTACAGGAAGCTGCTGGGCTTTTGCCGCCGTAAAAGCCATGGAATCAAACTCTATATTAAACGGACTTAACACCATTGAAACTGCTGACTATTCAGAAAGCCATCTTACCTGGTATTCATACAATCCTATTACAAACACACAAAGCCCTATGTATGGTGACGGATGCTCTATTAAGGGTACAGACCTTCCATCAGGTGTATTTAACCCATTTGGTCAGGGACAGACCTTAAACGCTTACGATGCAGGCGGAAATGCACTTTCAGCCATATTCACTCTTGCCGCATGGTCAGGTGCCGAAAAAGAAGAAGCAGCACCTTTTAACGCTGATACAACAGACAAAGAGCAGGAAATGATAAATACTATGACGGCAAACGGTGAATCTTTGCGATATGATTCATATGTTCATCTCCAGAATGCAGATTGTCTAGACTATACTACAAGAAGCACTATCAAAAAAGCCATAATGAACCAGGGTGCATTAAATGCATCACTCTACTACGATGCATCAGGTTTTGAGACAAACACAAATTCCGGTAAATCTTATTATCAGACTACATACACCGGAAATATTGCAAAACAGGCTGCAAATCACTGCGTAACCATTATCGGATGGGATGACAGTTACTCAAAAGACAACTTCAAGGAGGGCAGCCGTCCATCCTCAAACGGCGCGTGGCTTATAGCTAACAGCTACGGAACAAAGTACAATGACGGCGGATATTTCTGGCTCTCATACGAAGAACCGTCAATAAGTGATATTTACACAATGGCAGTTGAAACTACAGCAAACTATGAAAATATATATCAGTATGACGGAAACGGCTGGTCTGATGCAGTAAGTATTCCCGGAAATGACTTTACCGGTGCAAATGTCTTTACAAGCAGTTCATCATTTGAAGAGACATTAAATGCCGTTTCATTTTACACGATAAGCGACAATCAGAAATACACGATTAAAATTTATAAAAACCTCACCGGAACCACTCCTGACACCGGTACTTTAGCAAGTGCCTGCACCATATCAGGTACAGCAGATTACAATGGTTATCACACCATAAAACTTCCAACAAGCTGCACTCTTTCTCCGGGAAGTAAATTTGCCGTTGCGATTACATATAAATATGATGCTTCAACAAAAAATCAGGCTTATATCCCTATAGAGGGAAGAAGTGAGTTAAACAGCGGTGTGCTTTACTCTTATGCCAGCGAACCGGGACAGAGTTATCTTTACAACGACAATTCATGGATAGACTGTGCCACATATAATGACAGAACTTTAAACAATATTCCTATAAAAGCATTTACCTCAAACGGTATTGCTGCTACAAACACTAAAGTTTCCTTCTCAAAAAAATCAGTAAAAATCGGAAAAGGAGAAACTTATACACTTAAAGCAAAACTTTCTACGAAAACAGACAGCTCAAGTATAAGCTACAAGAGCAGCAACAACAAAGTTGTTTCCGTAAATAATACTACCGGTAAGATAAAAGGACTTTCAAAAGGAAGTGCACGCATTACCGCAATATCAAATGACGGAAACATTGCCACTTACTCAGTTAATGTTTACAAGGCACCAAAGCGTATTTCAAGCCGTCCTTACAAGAGAAAAACTGTGCGCCGCGGTCATTCCTTTACGGTCAAAGTCAGATTTTCAAAAGGTTATTACAGTAAAAAGATTAAATTCTCATCTTCAAGAAAATCTGTTGCTACCGTAAATTCAAAAGGAAAAGTAAAAGCAAAAAGACGCGGCAGAACAACTATCACATTAAAAGCATTTAACGGTAAAAAAGCCCGCGTACGCGTAACAGTCAGGTAAAAAGGACACCGCTATATTACAACATTTTCCTAATTCCATAAAAAACTAAAAAACAGCGTTTTGCCCTCCAAAAATTGCTATATAAGTTAATAATTCATATATATAGTTATAAAAAGAAGGAATAGATATTTGATTATCTATTCCTTCTTTTTTGTTTCATCCTTTTTTAATGCTTCCGCAAAAAATTCCGGACACATATCAATCAGTGTCGAGCCTCCCTGATCTTTTCTGAACAAGTCAAGTATCGGTTTCATAACACGCTCAAATTCCTGTGGATTCTTTGATAACTTTAATATCTCAGCCGTATTTACCGCATCAGCAAGTGCAGTATGCTGTGCCCCTTTAAAATCATAATCAGCCGATGATACTGCCTGCTTAAGCTTAATCCTTTTGTCTATTCCGAGCAGCCTGCTATACTCTTCTTGGAAATCAATCCAGTTTTTCTCCATCTTACGGAGTGTCTCCGACTGATATTCCTTAAATGCCGACTCCGTCTGAAACTGCCTTATATCTGCCATGCTCCATGAATAAAATGTCACTGCACCACCACCTATCCACTTTTCAAAATCCTGCATGGCATCTTTAAATCCCGGTGCACCCTCAAGTTTTTCATCCGTTATCCCGGTCAATTTGATAATATGAGAATCCATTTTTCCATAATCAGGCATAACATAAGACTGATACCTGTCAACTTCATTAAAATCATCATCCATCTTCACGGCACCAATCTCAATAAGTTCATTTGCCAGTTTCTTATCATCTCTGTACTGTTTTTTTATTTTGTTCATCTCAAGGTCTATCATTATATGTTTCAACATTCCACCTCCTTATGCGGTATTTTAAAATTCTTTAATTATGTTAAATTAACTTATTGTTCATGTCAATCATATATTTACGAACAGCACCTAAATTGACTTATACTTTATTTTATGGTATAATTTTACTTGTAGCGTTTTGTACAGATTGGTGTCATACCAGTCTTTTTTGAAAGGAACAGGTGAAACATGAGTCAAGCAGATATAAGAAAAGTTAAATCTTCGGTTGATAAAAATGTCGGAAACAGAGTTAAAATCCGTGCCAACCGCGGAAGACATAAGATTGATATTACAGAGGGTGTTATCAGCGAGACTTATCCAAGCATCTTCCTTGTTGAAGTTGAAAACAAATTAGATGATACAGTACAGACAGTATCTTTCAGCTATACAGATGTCTTAACAAAAGATGTCCAAATGCAGCTTATCTGATCTGTCCGATACACATAGGATATAAAGGCTGTCCATACAGGACAGCTTTTAATTTTATACTTCCATTTCTATTTTAGTTCCAAATCCTTCTTCTGAAGTTATATTTAACTTTCCTCCGATTTCCTTTATTGAATGATTTATAACATCCATTCCAACCCCTCTTCCTGAATAATCATTAGGAATATCAGTTGTGCTTATGCCATTCACCAATAAAAGCTCCATTATTTCTTCTTTTTTATACTCTTCCGGTTTCTTTTTTAATACACCTGCTTTTTGAGCTGCTTCAATAACTTTTCCGCTGTTTATACCTGCACCATCATCTTCGACTGTTATCATGATATTTTCATTTTCATTTTGAAATTTTATTTTTATCAGACCTACCGGTGTTTTGCCAAGCCTCTCTCTTGTTTCTAAATCCTCAATTCCGTGGTCAACCGAATTTCTTATCATGTGAATAAGTGCCGTTGAAATCTTGTCGCGTTTATACTTGTCTATCATAATATCCTCGCCTTTAACTAAAAGACGGACATTTTTGTTTAAAGCCGCAGACATCTCATCGACAAGAATTTCCATCTTTTCCGCCACAGCAGTAAAATCCCCTTTTGTAAAACCTTTAGCCACATTGCTAAGTTCTTTATTTATCTCAACAAGACTGTTTATCTCAGGCAGTACTAGTTCATAATTTTCCCTGTCAGATACTTTCTTAAGCGTCTTTATCACACTGCCCATTTTCGTAATGTTTAGCTGAATTTTATTTAAATCCGACTTTTTTATGACTATGACTCCATTTAAGTCCTTATTTTCATATTTTACTACCCTTTTTTCTTCTTTATCCGATTTCTCCACCGGTACCTGAGCCCCCGGAATATAATATATCTGTCTTTTCGCTTTTTCCTTTTTATCAGCCGTCTTTTTACCTGTTATCTGAGATTCATCAAGTTCATACTGTTCCTTAAGATTGTCTACATATTCAGAAATATTTTTTGACAGTTCTTCCGGTACATTTTCCAGTGCTTCCCCTTGAGCAATTTTATCAAGCTCCTGTTCAACAAAATCTACATATCCGCAAAACACACCGTCAAAAAGCTCTGTATCCTCAATCACCTTAGGACCATTTCTAAAACAGTACAATAATCTTTCAAATTTTTTACTTAATGCCGCTATACCGTCAAACAGCATCATTGTGGCATCAGCTTTTATTGTATGGACTGCACGGAAAATTTCCTGTATGAGTTCCTGACCATATATATCTTTACCAATATATTCTGAAAAATTTCTCTTTAACTCTTCTACAAGCCTTGAACTTTCTTCATAAAATATTCCCATCATAGAGTCCATTGCCTTTCCTCCTGCCTGTATAAATTATGTACTGTATTTATGTCTCTCCTGTTTTTCTTACAGCTCACAGGATAACTGTTTCTGAATCTTACTGAATATATCTATTATATCCGGATCAAATCTCCTGCCGGCTTCACTCTTTATAATCTCAACACTCTCCTCCCGCGTATATGCGTCTCTGTAGCTTCTTTCACTGTTCAATGCCATAAATGTATCTATGACCGCTACTATCCTCGCAGAAAGGGGTATATCTGTGCCTGAGAGTCCCTCCGGATAGCCTGTTCCATCCCAGTTCTCATGATGATATTTTGCTATTTCGACTGCCATCTCAAGATAACCGTTTTTATTTTTGTCCGTATTTATCTTTTGCAAATAATCTGCTCCAACCACCGTATGCCGCCTTATACCTTCCAGCTCATCTGCTGTAAGATTGGTGTTTTTATATGCAACTGCATCGTTTACGGAAAGCATACCTATATCATGTAACAAAGAAGCAGTCTCTATCTTATCAACGAAAGCACTCGATATTTCCTTATCAAACTTAGGTGAAAATTGAAGACTTATGGCAAGCATACGACTGTTTGCCGAAACCTTATCAATTCCTCTCTCATAAATGTTTGCACGCATTTTTAAGATTTCTGCAAGTGCTGCAAGTACATTTTTCTGTTCTTCATTAACTCTCGTTATCTGCTCATTTACTACCTGATGAAGTTTTTTGTTATACGACTCCATCTCCTGCTGCATTTTGTATATCTTAAGATGTGTATTTAACCTTAATGTTACTTCCTCTTTTTCAAAAGGCTTTGCTATATAATCGACAGCTCCAAGTTTAAACCCTTTTATCTTATCTTCAACAGAATCAAGTGCTGAGATAAATATAATCGGTATATCCCTGGTTTTTATGTCAGCTTTCAGCATGGCACAAAATTCAAATCCATCCGTGTCAGGCATGGATATATCCAGCAATATAAGCTGTGGTGTCTTTCTTTCTATGGCTGTCTGTGCCTGCCTGACACTTGTGACCGGTCTTGGAATACATCCGGTCTGCTTTATCATTTCGGAAAGAATAACAAGATTAGTAGATATATCATCCACTATCAGTATATTTGGCTGTTCATTCACATGTATGTTCGATGCCACGCTAAATCACCGCCTTTCCAACTGTAATCTAAACTCCTCTATAGCCTCTTTGAGAACATTGTAATCATTTAAAGCTGCCTCATGGTCGCCTTTTCTGACCGTCATCTGAAGTCTGAATGCCTTTCTTTTTAAATTCATAGGGTCATCAGCCACAAGCGTTTTTATGGTATCCGCAAAACCGTTTGCCTTGTTCCAGTTTTCCATTTCGATACAGAGGACAAGCTTTTCACAAGTATCGGTAATTGCTTTCATATTTTCATCCGAGCCGAGTTTATATAATTTATTTTCTGTTTCCTCCGGCTCAGCAGACAATGCATCTCCATAATTAAATGAATATTCTTTCTTTTCTGTTTCATTTGCATTGTTCCCGATACTGTTTTCAGATTCCTGTAATACTACTTTTTTCACTTTTATTGAAAATGAAAATGTACTTCCTTTTCCTTTTTCACTCTCAACATTTATATCTCCACCCATCATTTCAACAAGACTTTTAACGATGCTTAGTCCAAGACCCGTGCCACCAAATTTTCGTGTGATAGATGCATCCACCTGTGAAAAGCTCTTGAACAGTTTATCTTTTTCCTGCTCCGATATTCCTATTCCTGTATCCGTAACCATGAAAAAGAGCTCTATCTCTTCACCCGTCTCAACACTTTTCACAACATTAAGATTTATCTGACCCAGTGATGTAAATTTTATTGAATTGGACAAAAGATTGTTTAAAACCTGAGTCACTCTAAGCTCATCACCTATAAGAACCTCTGGTATATCCTCACCTACATTACAGATAAGCTTAAGTCCTTTTGACTCTGCCTGTGGTCTGTTTAACTTTACAACATTATCCATCATGCGGTAAAAATCAAATTCTGTGTATTCTATCGTAAACTTACCGGCTTGCAATTTTGAAAAATCAAGGATATTGTTTATGATCTTTATCATATTTCTGCAGCATTGCTCTATAAGTTCTACATTTTCACGCTGTTCTGAATCAAGCTCAGTATCAAGGAGATTTTGTGCAAGTCCCAGAACTCCATTTACAGGGGTCCTAAGCTCATGTGTAACATTTGCAACCATCTCATTACGCTCTTTATGACTCTCCTCAACTTCTATCTGTGCTGTCCTAAGTTCTTTTTTTGCTTCTTTCTGCTGTACTATATCATGTATTATACAAAATCCATAGCAGCCTGTATTCTCAGGAAGTCTGGCAAGATATGCAACAACCGAAAAACAAGTCTGGTTTTTCCTGTATGCCACTGTTTCAAAACTGACACCATACTTATGACCTATAAGGTCTATACAACCGTCTTTGACCGTCATGCAAGTCCTGAATATATCCTGAATACAGATAGTCTCATCCATATCGCATCCAAGATTTCTACACACTGCATCATTTTTTTCACAGACCGTGCCGTCTGCGTCAAAATAAAGTATCATATTGTTCGTCTGGCTGAACAATGCTTTGTATCTGTCTGTGCCTGTCTTATATTCTTCATTCACACCGGACACCTCCATTATAGCAGCAGCCCTCATATGTAACAATGAAGGCAGCTTGCAAACCGTCATGCAAAAAAGAGTTTATTACTATTTATTTGCACCACAGCAATATTTATATTTTTTACCGCTTCCGCAAGGACAAGGGTCATTTCTTCCAACCTTCTTGTTTTTAACAATAGTTCCTGACTTTTTCTGTTCACGATAAATTTCTTTACGCCTTTCTACAGAGAGAAGTGTGTTCCACTGTGGAAGTTCATATAACCACTCTGCCTTTGCTTCAACCATGTTGTAATAAAGTTTCTCAAGGTCTATGTCAAGCTTAACTACCGTATCAGCAGTCATGTCCTCGATAGGATTTGGCTCTTTAAGGCTTTCATTTATGCCATCTAAAAATCCAACCATATAGTTTAATTCCATGCCATACTTTTCTGCAAGTTCCCTGACTGTTCCTGTAACTACATCTGATGGATTTGCAAGAAGCTGTTCATATATAGCTTTCTCCTCTTTAAAATATTTATCCCAAATCGCCTTTCCTGCTTTTGAATTAATCTCTACGCCATATGCGTATTCTCTCCAATCCTGTAATAATCCCATAATAATTCCTTTCCTGCTTTCCTGTTTTCTTTGTTCTTTACTAAGGCACATTATACCATACATTTAACTGCAAGGTCAACGAAACCATAACTATATTTTTGCAAAGTAGTAACAGTTCAGCCCAAAAAAGATAAGTCAATAATACATGAGCTCGCTCAATGTATTATTGACTTGTTTTTTGGGGCTGAACTGTTACGCAAAGTAAAAGAGAGATTGCGATTGCAATCTCTCTTTTGGAGAAGGTATTTTTGTTACTTATGGGGTGTAGCAAAAACTATATAATGTATTGGGGTTTACGATTATTAGTATAACAGGTTGTATAAATAAGTGTGCACAAACTTGGTATATTTTTTAAAGAAGTTTTTGTGCATATTTGCCATGATTTTTTCGCATTTATCATTTTTGTCAATCAAAAGTCATTTTCAGTCTTTTCTATTGTGCACATTTACAATATAGCGTAATGACTTTTTTTCATAGTTCCACAGAACAAACTAAATTCCTTACAAACTGTCAGGTTCTACATCAACCTCTTCTGAAACAGCTTCTTTCTTTTCAAGTACAACTCCGTCCGGCTCAAATAATGCTTCAAATTCTTCTCTGTCTATCCTTTCTTTCTCAAGAAGAAGTTTCGCACATTTATGAAGCACATCCATATGTTCCTCAAGTATTGATTTTGCCTGTGCATATGCATCATCTATTATTGCTTTTACTTCGTTGTCGATAGTCTTTGCAACATCTTCACTGTAGTCTCTGCTTGTGCGTCCAAAATCTCGACCTATAAACACTTCATCCTCATCAGCATAATTTATCATGCCGACATTTTCTGAAAATCCATATTTCGTAACCATCGCCTTAGCTGTACTTGTCGCCTGTTTTATATCCTGTGATGCACCTGTTGTGATGTCATCAAATATAAGCGACTCCGCAATTCTTCCTCCAAGACTTGCAATGATGTCCTGCTTCATCTTTCCCTTTGTCATAAAAGTCTCATCACGCTCCGGAAGAGGCATCGTATAGCCTGCTGCCCCTGAGCCGGTAGGTATTATGGATACCATGTGAACCGGTCCCACATCAGGAAGTACATGGAAAAGTATAGCATGACCTGCCTCATGGTAAGCCGTAATCTTCTGGTCTTTCTCTGAGATTATCTTACTCTTCTTTTCCTTGCCTATGCCTATCTTTATAAATGATTTGCTTATATCTTCCTGTTCAATGAACTTTCTGCCCTCTTTTGCACAGACGATAGCCGACTCGTTCAAAAGGTTTTCAAGGTCAGCACCCGTAAAACCTACTGTAGTGCGTGCAATCTTCTTAAGGTCAACATCATCGCCAAGCGGCTTGCCCTTTGCATGAACCTCCAGGATTTCTTCTCTTCCTCTTACATCAGGTCTGCCGACAGTAACTTTTCTGTCAAATCTTCCCGGTCTTAAAATAGCAGGGTCAAGTATATCTACACGGTTTGTAGCAGCCATAACGATTATTCCCTCGTTTACACCAAATCCGTCCATCTCAACAAGCATCTGGTTAAGTGTCTGCTCACGCTCATCATGACCGCCGCCAAGACCTGAACCTCTCTTTCTTGCAACGGCATCTATCTCGTCGATAAACACAATACAAGGTGCATTTTTCTTTGCTTCCGCAAACATATCTCTTACTCTCGATGCACCGACACCAACAAACATCTCCACAAAATCTGAACCTGAAAGGCTGAAAAACGGTACTCCTGCCTCTCCTGCCACTGCTTTTGCAAGAAGTGTCTTACCTGTTCCCGGAGGTCCAACAAGGATGATTCCTTTAGGAATACGTGCTCCTACATCTGTATATCTTCCGGGATTTGCCAGAAAGTCAACTATCTCCTCAAGTTCTTCCTTTTCCTCCTTAAGACCTGCAACATCCTTAAATCTCTTTGCGTGCGGTTCTTCAGGGTCTATTCTTCTGGCTCTGCTTTTTCCAAAATTCATCATCTTTGAATTTCCGCCGCCTGAATTTGCAGATTGTGCAGACAGAAATGAAAACAGCAAAAATATTGCGACAAAACCAAGACCATACGGAAGAAGTGTCGTTATTACCCATGATGTCTTTTTTACATCACCAAGTTTGTACGATACATTCCACTGGTCTAAAAGTTCCTGCACATCTTTTACATCTGATACATAAAAATCAACATTTTTTCCTGATTTCAATTTGACTACAACCTCACCTGTCGGTATCTCCTGGTTCTGGCTTATGGAAGCACTCGTGACATTACCGTTGCCGAGGTCTTTTTTAAGATTAGCAATGCTATAAGAATCACTGGAACTGCTTTCTATGTTGCCTGAAAAATAAACTGCACAAAAAATCACAGCCAGAACAAGCAAATAAAAACCTATTCCACTCATCTTCATCTGTTTCTTCATGAATTGTCTCCTCTACCTTTTATTCTATGATGTTAGTTTCAAAAAATATTTTGAAATCAACTGATACAATATATGTCCATTGACACTTGCATCATTTTATTCCTCAACGAAATCCAAAATCCCAATATAAGGAAGATTTCGATATTTCTGGGCATAATCAAGTCCAAATCCTACAACAAACGCATCCGGTATCGTAAAGCCTGTATAATCCACATTAACTTCCGTTTCCCGTCTGTCAGGCTTATCGAGCAATGTGCAAAGCTTAAGGCTTGCAGGGTTTCTTCCCTCAAGCATTTTCTTTGTCATGCTAAGTGTATTTCCTGAATCAATTATATCCTCGACTATGAGGCAGTGAAGTCCGTCAATCTCCTCATCAAGATCCTTATTTATCTTAAGTTTACCCGTACTTTTTGTCTCATTGCCATAGCTTGAAGCTGACATAAAATCAATAGTTACAGGCACCGTAAGCCTTTTTGCCAGTTCACAGCAAAAGAAGATACTGCCTTTAAGTATGCATATAAGATGAATCGACTTTCCTTCATAATCTTTGCTTATCTGCTCTGCCATCTCCCCGATTTTCTTATTCAGAACCTCCTCCGAATACATAACACTAATTTCTTCCTTCATCATTTCCGCCTTTCTCTAATAAATGCTCGCACAAAGCACTTTTTTAGTATTTTCATCAATGTAATAATATGCACTGCATCTTGCAAGCTCCGGAATCCATAAAATATGACTTCCTTCCGCAAGCACAAGTATATCTTTTCTCTCGTCAGCCGGCACTTTGCTGTCTATAAGCACCCTGCTCAGCTTTTTCTTTGCTCCATCCGTTCTAAGCCACATATAATCCCCCTCTTTAGGGCATCTCAACTTAGGCATATTTTTTATCTTAGCATAATCAAACCATTTCGTACAGTCATTTTTTTTGATAATGTCTGTCATTAAGTCATTTTCTTCTAAATGGAAACGAATCGTATGACTTGTATTATTTGTAAATGTAACATTGTACTCCTGTCCCTCGGATATTCTTTCTTCATATATCTCCTGAGGACTATGTGAACTGTGATACCATTTATCCTTGTGGGACATCAGCACAAAGTCATAATATTTTGCAACAATTATATCGTATGGGAGGTCTATTTTTCTCCCTGTCTGACCGTTTAGCAGCCTAATAAGAGAGTCTATATGCCTTGCAGTTATATCCTTTCTTCTGCCGGACATAAATTCTATCATACGCATAAAAATCTCCCTTTGCAATACGATATGCAGCTTTTTCATCTCACTAAGCCCCGCTCTTATCTCTTTAGGAAATGACTCCTTACACACTATGACTCTGTCCCATACAGCATCAGTCTGTATATCGATAAACTCTGTAACATCCTGAAGATATGATGCTGTTTTTGCGATATGACTAACTGTCTCTTTTTGAAGATTTTCCTGAAGATATGGTATAAGATGGTGTCTTATCTGGTTTCTCGCATACTCGTCATCATTATTCGTGGAATCTATACAGTAATTCTGACCGCTTTCATCGAGATAATCAAGTATCTCCTGCTTTTTTACCGAGAGCAGCGGTCTTATGATGCAGCCGTTTTTTGCTTTCATACCGCCAAGTCCCCTGAATCCGCTTCCTCTTATAAGCTGGAATAATACCGTTTCCGCCTGGTCGTCCTGATGATGTGCCACGGCTATCTTATTGTAACCAAGTTCCTTTCGCATCTTATCAAAACATTCATAGCGGTACACTCTTCCCGCCTCTTCCTCAGTCATTGACAATTCATCTGCCATCTGTGGAATATCCTTGTAAAAAACTTTATACATCACATTTTCTCTTTTACATAGTTCCTCTACAAAATGCTGGTCATTTCCGGCTTCACTACCCCTTATTCCGTGATTTACATGAACAAAACACAATTTCAGATTATACTCTTTTTTTATGTGTATCAGATATAAAAACAAAAACACGGAATCCGCACCGCCAGACAATCCTGTCACGATGCTATCGTTTTTTTCTATAAGGCCGTTATCATCACAAAATGATTTTACCCTTTTGTAAATATATTTATTCATCGTCTAGTTCTCCCATACTCCGGCGACTATAACACTCATATCATCAGACACGGCTCCTTTATTTCTGCTTACCGCTTCATCAACAATAGCCTGAGCCATATCCCCCGGATTGACAATCTCTATCTGTTTAATAAATTTTTCCAAATTGTATCTTTCCTGCGAAAACATATCCGCAACACCATCTGTCATCATTATAACATAATCTCCCGGATACAGACTCATCTTGCCTATATATGGCTCTGCATCAGATACCACACCCATAGGCAGCGACTGACCCTCTATACAGTACATCTTTCCCTGATTAAGCACATATGTACCCACAGCACCGTTTTTCAAAAAACTGCACTCTCCCTTATACAGATTTATAAGAGAAATGTCAAGTGTCGCATAATTTTCAAATTCCTGGTCAGACATATACAGCGAATTTATAAGCCTTATCGCTGATGTCTGCGAAAATCCTGCCTCCGACATTTGTTCCAGAAGTTCTATAACATTTTTACTGTCATCAAACGCACTTGTCCCACTTCCCATTCCGTCCGACAATGCCATCAAAAGCTCACCGCTCGGAAGATTTATCATTGAAAAAGTATCTCCTGACACTGACTGGCCATCTTTTGTGAGCCTTGCAACTCCTGTGAGCACCTTATATTTTGTCTCCTCAACAAAAATATATTCGCCAAACCCGGTATCTATTACCTTTCTTGATGCATCTGACGGTTTCAGCCTTTTCTGCATGATATTACTCATTATCTTAGATAACTCCGTAGCAGTTACAAGCCTGCCTTTCACAGTTCTCGCATTCATGATTATCTCTATCTGCCCGTCCTGTTTTTCATAGGCATATATATTTTTACATATAACCCTTTTCTTTCTAAATTCTTTTTCAAAAGCTTCTTCAAGCTCTATTGAAAGCCGCTGCATCCTCGGTAAACTGTCAAGCATATTTTTTACTGCCGCACTTATCTCTTTCATCTGATTTGCAACAGCTTTTCTGCTCTGTTTCACCCTGTTTCTGTACCCTATAATATTTCTTGCTATATAAAGATTTTGATTTGCCTCCTCCAAAAATCTGTCACAGTGAATACACTCCCTTGCGAACTCAACCGGCATCTGCTCAAGCGTTATGCAGCCGTCAGGCGATACACTAAGTGTCTTAAATTTCTCCGGTCGGCATATAGCCGTCTGACCTGAGCACTCCTCATACTTTTCACATCTGGTGCACACATTTTCTGACATTTCCCTGAAAATCTTTCTTATATCACGGCTCTCCATATACCTGTTTTCCTCTGTCCCATCTGACATCATTATGGAAATCCTGTCAAAAACATGAGAAAAATCATTGAGCCTGTTGCCGATTATATTTTCATATTCCTTATCTCCTGAACTTTTTCCGCCTTTAACATAACAAACTATCTCGCTAAATAACTTCGTGAGCGACAGCACAAGACCTGTCCCAAACATCAAAAGAGCTATATCATACTCGTTATAAGGAAACATATACAGCTTTAGTCCACCGTAAATAAGAAATGTTACCGCTGCAATAAGTGCCGCATGAATCGTCTTTATGCGTATTCTCTGTCTTTCCAGCGTATCGTATATAAGGAGCATCGACAATATGACCATGCTGCCGCACAATGCCATTTCCATAGGAAGACCCAAAAACATTCCTGCGATAACGCAAAATGCCAGAAGAAGTCTCGCCTTAGCCTTTTCAAACACCGCCGCAAAATATGCCACTCCGAGTACACACATACCACATATTCCTACCTGACCTGCAAAAAAACCTATTATCATCTGCAAAAAAAGTTTTTTCCCGATATACTTCATTATACTCTCCTTTTCACGCCTGCCGGCAAATTTATAAAAGAAAGTATATATAATCAAATTGGCATATTTTGTCAAAACTCAACCTCAAAAAAAGAACTGTTTTATTATGAAGTAAAATCATAAAACAAACAGCCCTTAATATGTCATTTTAATGTTTCGCAATCTTAGCTCACTTTGAGTCATCAGGTTCAAAGATAACCTCACCCTTATATACCAGACCCAGACGCTCTCTCGCAATCTGCTCTACATACTCGTCCGTGTCTACATACTTCTCAAACTCTTTAAGATCTTCTTTGCGTTCATCAACACTTTTTTTCTCTTTTTTAAGTTCAGAAATCTGGGATTTGTACTCTCTGCACTTTGCATCTAATGCTGACTTATGATAAAGAACAGTAAAACAAAGCACTGCACATAATACTATAATCCCTGTAATCGTAAATTTATTCATATGTTTTTTATGACCATAATGCTGGCGTGCCATGTTATCACCATCCTTTCCGCAAACGCCTGTTCTAAAGGCTTTTACGACTTTTAAATATGTTCTTATCATACACCTTTTTTATGATTTTTTCAATAATTTTCTTTGCCGGAGTATATATTCCCTTTTCATATAAAATCATCCCTGCAAATAGCATAAATACACCATACCATCTTATTATTCCGGAATTTATCTCATAAAAAATATAAAAAACGGGAATCGACAGTGCCATCCAGAATAAAACATCAATGATTATCTTTAAAATCATATTCTTTTTCAAAAATAATTCAAAAATCCTGACAAAGCCGTACAAGAACATACACACCATGCCGCAGCAGGTGCTTGCGAGCAGATACAAAACCTGTCCATGTATAATCTCACTCATTGAAAAAGTCTCCCAAGAAATGATGCTGCTTTCTTTCCAGCTTCCTCAACATCAGAATACGCAAAACTATCTATCCTGCCGTCAACATCAACCTCACCTTTTTCAAGTGAAAGACGGTTTACATGAAGTTCGTCACCTTTTATAAGAAGAACTCCCTGTTCCGTTTCTAAATATACTTCCTTTGCATCAAACGAAAGCACATCCTTAACCCCTGACATAACAGCCGACTTTCGTGCATTCAGATACACTTTATGTACTCCCTTTGCCACACCGCCCTGTCGCTGTAAACTTTTCTCTTCCAAAAAAACACCCTCCTTGCATCTTTTTATAAATCAATTAGGCGTTTGCGAAACTATCATAAATCTTGATTAAATTGTGCAGATATAACAAATAGTGTTAGTCGGCATTTTTGTCGTCGTCAGCACTTAATCAGCGTTTTTTGCTGATTTATGTACTGCTACGAACGACAACATAGCGAAAGCGTGCCGACGATATTATTTGTTATAGCTGTGCAATTGACACAACATATAGTTAGTTTCGCAATTACCTATTTTATAAATCAATATATGCCGGAGAGTGTTTTTTATTACAACATTTTGTAAAGCTCTTTTGCCGCTTCCTTATTATATGTTTCCTCGATGCTAAGCACCTCTACTTTAACCTGTTTATCACCAAAACTTATCTCAATGATGTCTCCCGGTTTAACATTCAAGGATGCTTTTGCAACCTTTCCGTTTACCGTAATCCTGCCGGCATCACACGCTTCATTTGCTACCGGTCTTCTTTTGATAAGTCTTGAAACCTTTAAATATTTATCTAATCTCATACTATATCTCATTTCTGCACACATTTTTTCATATGAGATTTGTGTCGTGTGTGCCCAAACACAAATCACGGGTATCAAAAATATATTTCACAATATTTTAGAAAAAGGGCGGGTTCAGATACAACGAAAATCAAATATTTGAATATTATAATTACTCGTTGTACTTAGAACCTGCCCTCAAATTCAAGTCTGCCTCAAAATACAAATCTTATCTTATTTGTTTACAGCGTCCTTTAAAGCCTTACCAGCTTTAAACTTAGGAGCCTTAGAAGCAGGAATCTTTATTGTAGCACCTGTAGTAGGGTTTCTTCCTTCTCTTGCTGCTCTCTCAGCAACTTCAAATGTACCGAATCCTACTAACTGAATCTTCTCTCCAGCCTTTAATTCATCTGTAACCACATCAATAAATGCCTTTAAAGCTTTTTCTGAATCTTTCTTTGAAAGTTCTGCTTTTTCAGCTATAGCTGCTACTAACTCTGTTTTGTTCATGGATAAATCCTCCTCGATATTTGTATTTCCGTAAAAACTTACAAATCTATTTATACCCTCATTATCCCCTTTTGTCAAGGTTTTTTATGCTAAAAATCCCATAAAATCAAGGTTTTTTAGCCTTTTTTCATATTTAATGTCACCCCTCCATCTGTTTGCCTAAAAAACTTGCCGCAACAGCTATCATTTTTTGCTCTGTTTCCCCAAATTTTCGTTCTGTATTTTTATTAAGAAAAACAATAGAACCTGCCACATCACCATTACATATAATAGGAGCTATTGCTTCAATATAATCTCCCTCCATGTCATCTGCCACCCTGCAAAACTCCTTTTTACTGCTGTCTGTCAGGATTATCTTTCTGTCAAGAGCTGCCTTTTCAAGTTCCCTGCTTATATGCTTTCCCACCATATCTTTTTTCACTCCGCTCGAAGCCGCAATAACCATATCCCTGTCCGTCACTATTACAAGATAACCTGTTGTCTGTGACAGTGCATCAGCATATTGTTTTGCAAACTGTCCTATATCGCCTATCATCGAATATTTTTTAAGAATAACCTCTCCTTCTCTGTCAGTATATATCTCCAGCGGATCTCCCTCTCTGATACGCAAAGTACGCCTTATCTCCTTTGGAATAACAACTCTTCCTAAATCATCTATTCTTCGTACAATTCCCGTTGCTTTCATATCCCGGTTATTTCCTCCATTTCTTTTTTTCTATGAATATGCTTTGAAGTTATTATGTGGAAATTTCTGTTTTATTATGCACATAAAAAGTAACAGTTCAGCCATAAAAAGATAATTGGCAATACAATGAGCTTGTTCATTGTATTGTTAAGTACCTTTTTATGGTAACAGACAAATTAACCTATTGAATTTGCAAAAACTTTATGTTAAAATAAATGAAGTTTTTCAAAGAACATTGCTAAATATGTAGCAGACAAATATTTATATATTTTTAAAGGCGATGACGGAACAAGTAATGTTATCCTGCCATCCAGAGAGAACGGCATTTTGCTGTAAGCCGTTTATGGGCAGATTTCATGAAAACCACTCCCGAGCCGTGCGTAGAAGAAATATTTATCTCAAAATATTTTGAAGCGTGACCGTGTAGCTGCGTTATAAGCTGTAAAAGACATTCCAATTATTTAATTGATGTTATTAGCATAATTTAAACGGATGTACTTTTCTGAGTTAAAAATTAAGGTGGAAACGTGCGTAAGCACCCTTAGATATGATTATATTATATCTAAAGGTGTTTTTTGTTTTCCCAAAAATCAAAAAAGGAGATAAAATCAATGGTAAACTTTAAAAATGACGAACAGTTAAACACATTAAACCATTCATGTGCTCATCTTATGGCACAGGCTATCAAACATATTTACCCACAGGCAAAATTCTGGGTTGGACCTGTAGTAGCTGAGGGATTTTACTATGATGTAGATCTCGGCGAGGATGTTATCCATGATGATGACATCGCTAAGATTGAAAAAGAAATGAAAAAAATCGCAAAATCAGGAAAGAAGATTTTCCGCCGAGAAGTTTCTAAAGCAGAAGCCTTAGAGATGTTTAAGGACGATGAATATAAACTTGACCTCATCTCTGACCTTGAGGATGGAAATATTACGGTTTACGACCAGGGCGATTTCACAGATCTCTGCCGCGGACCTCATGTAGACAATGTAAAGCTCTGCCGCAACTTTAAGCTTATCCGCCATTCAGGTGCTTACTGGAAAGGTGACAGCAACAATAAGGTTCTCCAGAGAATTTACGGTGTATGTTTCCCAACTCCAGAGGAACTTGAAAATCACCTCACACTTCTCGAAGAAGCAAAAGAGAGAGACCACAGAAAAATTGGTAAAGACATGAACCTTTTCATGGTCGATGACCTTGTAGGCCGCGGACTTCCTATGTTCTTACCAAAGGGATATACAATCTGGCAGGAACTTGAAAACTACATTAAAGATAAAGAAAGAGACCTCGGTTATCTCCATGTTATGACTCCATGTGTAGGTACAGTAAACCTCTACAAAACATCAGGTCATTGGGATCACTACAAAGAAAATATGTTCCCTCCTATGGAAATGGAAGGTGAATCATTTGTACTTCGTCCGATGAACTGTCCTCACCACATGATGATATATGCAAACAAAAGACATTCATATAAAGACCTCCCTATTCGCATCGGTGAGATTGCACATGACTTCCGTTATGAATCAAGCGGAACATTAAAGGGAATTGAGCGTGGAAGACATTTCTGCCAGAACGATGCCCATCTCTTTGTAACACCTGAACAGATAAAAGATGAGTTTACAAAGGTTGTAGACCTCATTTTCAGCACATACAAAGACTTTGGTATTGAAAATTACCGCTGTGTACTCTCACTTCGCGACCCTGAGAACAAAGAAAAATACCACGATGATGATGAGATGTGGAACAAGGCAGAATCTGCACTTCGTGACGTAATGAACGGACTCGGCATTGAATATACTGAGGAAATCGGAGAGGCTGCTTTCTACGGACCTAAACTTGATGTTAATGTTCAGCCTGCTGTCGGAAATGAGATTACACTTTCTACCTGCCAGCTTGACTTCTGTCTCCCTGCAAAATTCAACCTCTCATACATTGACAGAGACGGCGAAAAGAAAACACCTGTTGTACTTCACCGTGCAATACTTGGTTCACTCGACCGCTTTATGGCATACATTCTTGAGGAGACAAAAGGAAATCTTCCTACATGGCTTGCTCCTGTGCAGGTTCGTGTAATGCCTGTTAAGACAGATGATGACTCACTTAACGCTTACGCAAAAGAAATATGTGACGCACTCAAAGCAAACAAAGTCCGTGTAGACCTCGATGACCGTTCAGAAAAACTCGGTTACCGTATGCGTGAAGGACAGATTCAGAAAGTACCTTATCTTCTCGTTGTCGGATTTAATGAGAAAGACGAAAGAACAGTTTCATTCCGTCTCCACGGTGAGAAAAAGACTACTGTTCTTCCACTCGATGAGTTTGTTGAGAAACTTGACACTGAGATTAAGGGCAAACTCAGAACACATATCGGGATGTAGTAATAACTGAGCTTAAAATACACAAAACAACGGCAGGAGTACTGTGTTACTCCTGCCGCTGTTTATTTTATATAGGTAATTGTTAAACAACTATCATAATCATTGATTAAATTGTCTTACAGGCTTAAAATAATATTTCATGGCACTCAGATAACCTATCGTCAGAACACTGCTCAAAGAATTTTCGTCATTATACCGTATAGAAGAAGCATACTCCATGTGAACCTGCTCAATCAGTTCAGCCACGGCATCTTCTTCTAAATCAAGCGTTGCATTTAATAATTCATCAGATTTTTTCTGAAATTCAATCAGTTCATTCCACTGTTTCCTTTTGACCGCTTTTGTAAATTCCTGTCTTATCTCCTCATTCGGAATAAACGCTGTCCTATTATCCTCATCATATCCAAGATAACCAAGATGAATAAGATATGTCAGTATATCGCCCTTATTTGTAAAATTAACCGCATCATTCTGAAAAGATGATATATCAACCGGGGCAGCATTTCCCGAAAGCATCTCAATCACTGATGTCCTCAAGCCGTCAAAATCCATATTTATCAACGGAACTACCGCTTCATAAGTTCCGGTCTGCGACCAGTAGCTTTTAAACTTTTCTTTCATCATACAGCTCACTACCCTTAAACATTGCCCGGATTTACAAATCTCCCCATCTTGCCACCTCCAAACAGTTTTGGTTATCCGACATCTTATTTCTCTTTTGTTAAGTATAACATAACAATATATAATAATGTTATATTTTATTTTGATATTTGTAGTTATAAAATTTACAATTAGATGCAAAATGCCGCATACAATGGAACAATTTTTTTATTATCCTCAAATGCAAAATTCTTTGCTGAAATCTTTATGGCATAGTCAGGCTTATAAGTGTCCATATAAATTTTTAAACTCTTTGCTCTGGTATTGTCAGCTGATTTCACCTCTATAGGAATAAGTCTGCCGTCACGCTGAATAATAAAATCCACCTCAGCTCCACGCGCCGACTCCCAATAATATATGTTATAACCATTTATGCTAAGCTGCACATTAACATAATTTTCTGCCATACCGCCCTTAAAATCATTAAGTTCCTCCACCATATATAAAATATCGTTCGCAGCCAAATCTTTTTTTGCACAAAGCAGTCCCAAATCCGATACATAAATTTTAAAAGCATCAATATCACGATAATTTTCTAACGGCTTTTTAATCTGCTCCACCTTGTAAACCTGCGATACTATACCGGACAGACAAAGCCATTCAATAGCATTTTCAAACTCGGAAGCCCGTCCGCCTTTCTTAATAAGTTTATATTGAAAGCGTGTATTCCTCTTTGAAAGCTGGACAGTGATATTATCATATGCAAGCCTTGTTTTTTTGATTTCATTCAAATTATTATACTTACTCATATCATTCAGATAACTTGCAAGTATCGTGTCCTGTGTATGACGAACAAGTATATAATCCCTAGTTTCTTTAAAAAGCATTACACATTCAGGCATCCCACCAACCACAAGATATTGGCGGTATAACTGCATTGCTGCATCATGTAGTGCCGACGGCATCGGACTGTCTGTCTCGAAGCACTCTCTTATCTTTTCTACAAGACTATCCTCCCCCATAGCCAACATAAATTCTTCCATATCCATAGGATAAAGAGTTTTCATATCCACCTTTCCGACCGGAAACGAAAACTTTGCCCTGTTGACTGCTACACCAAGCAGACTCCCTGCCACGATTATATGATAATCAGGAGCATCCTCACAAAAATATTTCAAAGAAGTCAATGCCCTCTCGCAAAGCTGCACTTCGTCAAACACTATAAGCGTTTTTTCTCTTATAATAGTCTGTCCTGCAATATGTGATAAAATCGGTATAAGATAATCCGGACTGATATTTTCCTCAAAAGTTTCATTTAATTTCGGATTAGTCTCAAAATTAAAATAAGCGACATTTTCATAATTTGTACGCCCAAACTCAAGTATGGAATATGTCTTGCCAACCTGCCTTGCTCCCTGTAAAATAAGCGGCTTACGATGCTCGCTTTCTTTCCAATTTTCTAAAAATTCTGCAATCTTCCTATACATAACCAGCCCCCCGTTCTCAAAGATACTGACTATAGTATAAATAAAATTCCTGTGAAAATCAATGATTTTTACAGGAATTTTAACATTATTTTACACGAATATTTTTATATTTTCTACATTATTTGGCATGAATATCTTTTCTACAATTTTTGTAAATAAAAAAGCTGTCGGCTGACTCTGGTCCGGTAAATAAAAAACTTCCACAAACATCATCATTTAAGAAATTCGTAAGAAATATCTTTGGAAAATATCAGACTTTTAGTTTAATATATAATCATACTTAAGCTTAAGCAAAGGAGATTCCTATGGAAACCATAAATATACTTGTCGTTGATGATGACAGAGAAATTGTTAATGCTATATGCAAACTGTTAGAAAGCGAGGGTTACAAAACCTTAAAGGCTTATGACGGTTTAGATGCTATAGATATTTTAAATCAGAATACGGTTCATCTCATAATACTTGACATTATGATGCCAAATCAGGACGGACTTACAACTACCATGAAGATACGAAACGAAAAAAACATTCCTATTATATTGCTGTCAGCAAAAACGCAGGAAAGTGATATTGTTCTCGGTCTTTCAATGGGTGCGGATGATTATATATCAAAACCGTATGCTCCGTCAGAGCTTCTGGCAAGAGTAAAGTCACAGACAAGGAGATACTTAAAACTCGGTTCATACGGCAATATTTCTTCAAACGAAGAAATCATAACTAATCTCGGTCTTGAACTGAATGTCACAAAAAAACAGCTTTTTGTCGATGGCGGGGCAGTTAAGCTTACGGCAAAAGAATACAAGATTGTCAATTATCTTATGCACAATCTTGGACGGGTATTTTCAGCAGAAGAAATATATGAACATATATGGAATGAAACTGCCTACAGTGTTGAAAATACGGTTATGGTACATATAAGACGAATTCGCGAAAAGATTGAAATAAATCCAAGCGAGCCAAAATATTTAAAGGTGGTGTGGGGAATTGGCTATAAAATTGAAAAATATAACTAAAACTAAAAAACTGCCCGTACTCAGGTCAAAAAAGAAAAGTATATCAATATTAACTTACATTTCTGTATTTATTCTTATCATTACCGGAATATTATTGATATTGTTTGCACGAAACGGAATTTACCGTGATGCTTTATCTGAAACTGAATATGGACGCTCGGCTGCATACGCAAGACAGATATGCAAAGATATTAAAAAAATATGCAGCTACGAAAACAATGCCGTTGACGGTGCGAAAAAGAGTAAGGAAATGGGCAGGGATTTTTCTTATCTGTATGCAAAAATGTATATAAGTGAAAATGTCGATATCTTCATCGACCACGAAGCCTGCAACAATGAGATAAATTTAAAGATGCAGCAGCTTTCAACTACTATAAAGCAGAACAAATTGATGCTCCAGACCTACAATATCCAGCGAAAAGATGCACTCACAAAATGTATTACTGAAAAGTTTGATACATCAACAACACGTGTAGTCGCCGTTTCAAATAATACGAACCTTATTCATTCGGATATTCTCGAAACAAACGGTTATGACTATGAAGATGTGTTTGACTATGAAACAGGCGATTCAGCAGTAATATTACTGATATATAACACTGATATATTTAACGCTCAAAAATCACAATGGCAGACCCTTTGCACCTGTATAAAGATAATAACAACGCTTGCCGTCATATCAGCACTTTATCTTTTGTATATCCATCTTTTCATGAAAGGATATATAACATTTTACGCAAAGGCATTGAGAAAATTTCTTCACAATATACGGATATTTATTACGGGGCATATATATTATCCGCTGTGCACCAAAAAAGGCGTTAAATTCCTTTTTATAAGCTCAACTATATTGGTTGCACTGATTGCCGTTTTTCTTATTATATTTACAATGCTAAGAGAATATTTTATAAATCTTATACCAGTCGGTTACTCATTAAATACGCTTTCTGACTGGGTTCCGGATAAATGGTATAATCTTGCTTATTATGTGACAAGTGACAGTTACTGCAGACTGTGCTGCGGCTGTTTTGTAATATATGTTTTAATTTTTGCAATCTACCACTATTTTTCATCAAAAGTCATAAGCTCCTGCAGCCTGCTTGAGAAAGATATTGATGAAATCTACAATGGAAACTACAAATTTGATACGGCAGACGCAGCAGACAGCACATTTTATGAGTCAATATTAAAACTTTCAAATATAGGTGCAGGATTTGAGAAAAGTCTCGCCGAAAAGGTAAAAAGTGAACGCATGAAAACGGAGCTTATAACAAATGTCTCACACGACCTTAAAACTCCGCTCACATCAATCATAAGCTATGTTGACCTGCTTGAAAGACGCGACGACCTGCCGCCTGAAGCAGTAGATTATATAGAAATAATCTCAAAAAAAGCCATTCATTTAAAGAAAATGGTATTTGATGTATTTGAACTTGCAAAGACGGCAAGTGGTGAACTTGTAATTAAAAAAACAAATTTAAGCCTTAACAAACTCATCGTCCAGACTCTCACCGATATGGATGATGCCGTGCAAAAAAGCGGACTTGACATTAAATTAAAAATGCCTGAAAAAGATATTTTCATAAATTCGGATGGAAGCAGACTTTACCGTGTAATGCAGAACATTATAGGAAATGCACTTAAATATTCACTAAAAGGAACACGGATTTTTATAACTGAAACCACCGAAGAAAGTACAGTGAAACTTATACTCAAAAACACTTCATCTTATGAAATGGATTTCACGGAGGAAGAAATACTCGAAAGATTCAGCCGCGGTGACAAGGCAAGAAACACAGAAGGAAACGGACTTGGACTTTCGATAGCCAAAGAATTTACAAATGCCTGCGGTGGCACATTTAAAATAAAAATTGATGGCGACCAGTTCAATGTAATCATCGTTTTTCCCATTGCAGCCGATAAAGACTGATACAAACACTTAATAAAAATTTTTCTTCATAGCTATACTTTTATGATGCAAGGGGCAAAATACCTTTTGACCCCAACATCAATTTTATTGTAACTTTAACTCACAATAATAGCCAAAAATGTGCTGATGTCTTTTTATGGCAACAGCACATTTTATCCATCCGGTAAGAACTTCTCGCAACATTTGGCAAAAGATTCAGATTAGGCATTGTCTTTCTTCCTGTTGTAGTATTGATTGCACTAAATATCTCGCTTCTGTCATGAAGATAATGAAAAGCAGTTGATTTCTTTTTAAAACTTCTTATAGGCGTGCCATCATCTACATCATTGTCAAACACATATGCATAACCATCAAGTCCTCTGTAACCGCCCGGTACATCTGTGAGATAATCAACCCCTGACTTAAGTACAACAGGTCTTTCATTAGAACAATGATTGTTTACGAGCATAGATACAACATTGCTGTCCTCAGGCACAAATCCGGCAAAGTTTCCATTGTCAAATCCTGAAGTTTTTATGCTCTGATATACCGGGAATATATGTCTTATAAGAGACTTTGTACCTTTACTATCCGTCATAGTACCCATATTTTCAGTATCCTGTAAACCAAATGCCCACATCTGACCGTCAGCATTTTCAACAAAACCGGTCTTTGCAACTTCAATAGTTCCGGTCGCTGAGTTGATTGAATCTTTCTGCCTTGTGTAATACTCATACGGAAAAACACGCACTGCATTCGATGTTAAAAGTTCAAGTTTAAGATTAAGTGTATAAGATTGTGAAAATGACCCCTTACTTGGATCCATCGTATATCCACCGATTTCAACATCTTCTACCCAGCGATAGAATTTACCGTTTTTAGTACATACACCACCCGGAACGATAGTCTTTACATTTTTCAGCTCTCCATATACAAGTCCCTTTTTATAATATTTTTCTTCGCCGAGGTATGTGTAACCCATCGTGAAAACGCCGTCATTTTTCAATACACCGATAACTCTGCCATAGCGGTGTTCAGAAAATGCTTTACAATCAGCCGCTATTGTCTTTCCGCTTTTGATTTCTTTTACTTCTCCGTCATTTGTCAGATAATGCAGCATACCCGCCTGTTTAACACCTTTTGCAAGCTCTTTCATTTCATAATTGCTTGAAATACCATAGAGTGTACCATCTGAAGCTAAAACTGTTCTCCTTGTAACTCCGTCAGCCACCGAAATAACATTCTCCGAGTAATCCGTAACATTCTCAACTTTGTTCATGACACTTGGATCTACATCACCTTTTTTGTGTCCGACTTGATAATATGTTTTATCAGGAGCAATAAATTCATTGACACTTAATATGTTGTTTGTCATGTACTGTGGTGTGCCCTTAAGCTCAGCATTTTGCGTATATTTATAATCTAATTTACTGTCTGTAGAACTTATAAGATTATCCGCAACACTTTTGTCCTCCAGCCATATATGTTCAGCATTAAAATGCGTATAAACACTTGAACTCTTATCGTCTGTTCCTTTAAACAGATTGTCCTGTGTTGAGAAAAAAATGGAACAGGTATATCCCTGCGGCATGGAACAGGTAACAAACTGTCCGTCAGGTCCTGCTGCCATGATAGCCGCAGTCGGACTAACAGTTCTGACAAAGTTTTTGTCTTCGTCATAAAGATCAACAGAAATAATGATGCTGTCCTTTGTAAGCCACTTTCTCGTATTCTCATAAATCACTGCATTAGGATCCCCCATTACCTGCAGATAGTCATTTTCTTTAAGGTCGAAATATTTCATTATATCAGCCTTTTTCAAAGTTCCAACAGTACCAAGATAATTTATCTTAAAAAACTGTCCCTGCATCTCACTTCGCTTAAGTTCATCCGCAAATATAATGGTCTCTGCTGTTTCATCCTTAAATCTGGTACCGATAGAAAAACTGTAACTTACTCCTTGCGTAACGCTGAACGGACTTACCTTTGCAGAATATGCCTGATTGACCGGAATGTATCTGTCAAATAAAGTCTCTGTTTCCTCCGCTGCAGACCTGCGTGCCGGCATAATCGGCAAAACGCTAAAAAACATAACCAAAACCAATAACAATGACATAATACGCTTCTTCATATCTATCACATCTCCTTTCTTAATCCCCAAAATAATGCCACGGATTGCTTCATTGCATCACATTATACTACCCGCCACTCTTTTATTGTGATACCCTGCACGAATCGACCCAAAATCCGTCCAAATCTACCCCCGAAATTCACAAAAAAGACAAAAAGTTGTTTATAATTAACTGAAAAAAATAGCAAAAACAGCGTTTTGCTCCTGGTGTCACACTACATTACGAACATTTTCCTATACATTAAAAACAGGCTGTACACTAACGATTAAAAATCATCAATGCACAGCCACATCTAAAATCTTTCTACATTTTGAAGACTTAGGAATTTACAATCTACTTATGAGCATAACAGATAAAGAGGTTTTTAAAGATTATTATAATGACACTCTCGGTGAGCTTATCGAATATGATAAAAATAACGACAGCAATATACTTGAAGTTTTAAAATATTATCTTGAAAATAACGGCAGTGTGCAAAAAACTGCGGAACACTTTTATGTGCACCGCAATTCAATAAATTACAGATTAAACAAAGTACAGGATATACTCGACATGGATATATCTGACCTCGACAACCGCATACAATTGCGGCTTGCTTTTATGGTAAGAGATATGCTTGACTGATTACTCTTTCTCAAATATATCTCTTTTTCTAAATTTCAGATAACCCCATATAATACATATCAAACTTGCAGCTATCAGTACAAAAAAACATTGAACCGTACTAAATCCACTTTTAAGTACAGGCTTCATACGGTATGGCATACCAAGATTCCCAACCAGCAGCCATGACTTCTTATAGGCAGATGCTACAAGCCATATAAACATTATAATAAATACATACACCGGTCTGATATACAAACTTAACACCATCTGTATAATACTTAAAAACAATGCCATAAGTAATGGCAGGATTAACACCGCCACATATAAATTTCTATTCCCAAATTTCATAAAAGACTCGGTTGCCTGTGATTTCATAATATCCAAAGTCGGTTTAAAATTTACAGCAACATTCCTTGAAATACAATAGATAAGTACAGTACAAAAACTCACAAAAAAATAGCATAATGTATAACTTATACTCCACATCAGCTTGCTTATCCACCAGTTTAACCTGCTCTTAGAATGAACAAGAACCTGATAACCCCATCCTTTTAAATCACTCAGCATATAATTGTTGACACCGATAAGCAAAAAAGTAATAAAACATATCCATCTTATCGGAATTACAAATGAATTATACCAGTCAAATTTATATGCCTGACAGCCATCTACAAGATAAATCCAATAATCCATAAATGTACCATTTGATATATTTTCCGTTTTCTGATGTTCTATAATTGATGAGTGTATCCCCGTGCAGGAAAAAAATGCTGCCAGAACCGAAAGTATAAGATAAAGTTTTCTGTGCCATATTCCCTCCAGCCAATCATGCTTAAGCATCTTCATTATTTTCACTATCCGTCACCCCTTTTCAACAATCCTGCCCTGCTGCATACAAATAATATCATCTGCAAGCAGCTGCATTTCCTCTTTATCATGGCAGGCAACCAGAACTACCCTGTTTTCATCACGCAGTCCAAGTATCAACTGTCTTATCTGCTCGACTCCCTCGCCATCAATCGCATTTATCGGCTCATCGAGAAGTACGATCTCAGGACTTCCCATAATGGCAGCCGCAATGCCAAGTCTTTGTTTCATTCCAAGTGAATATTTTCCAAACTTTTTATCTGCCGCATCTTTAAGCCCAACTTTCTCCAACAAATCTTTTATCTCTCCATCAGACACCTTATCATCAAGCATTGCGAGCATTTTCAGATTTTCATATCCCGAATATCTTGGCAAAAAAGACGGGTTTTCAATAAGAACCCCTATACTTTCAGGTATTGAAATATCCCTATGAAGCACTTTTCCATTTATGATTATACTTCCGCGTGTCGGTATCACAAGTCCTGCTATACTGCGCATGAGCATCGTCTTTCCACATCCGTTTTTTCCCTGAATACCATATATCTTTCCGCCTGTAAGCGTTATATTTACATTGTCAAGAATAACATTCTTCTTTATTTCCTTATAAAGGTCTTTAATCTCTATTTTCAAAACTTCTCCCTCCCAATCTTATAATCAGCACATATTTACTATTTTTCACATCCATATTGCAATAAACAATGATTGCATTCCATACCGTCCAAATCTTTACCATTTAACAATTTTTCACACTATCCGCTCCCGCTTTTTATTCAGCACAACGAAAAATCCGAAGCACAACAGTATTGCGGCAAAAATCTCAGTAAATACAGAAAACATACTTCTTCCCTTTATATACTCTGTCATCATAGGATTCATAATATTGGACGGAACATATTTTTCTATTTTTAATTCCATTGCGACATAATCAAATGAAATGTTAAATAAAAATGGAAAAAACATTACAAAAAGACTATTTTTAGCGGCAAATGAAACACATAACGATAATGTTGCAAAAACACCGCCACAAAGCATTATGATAAGCAGATATACTCCAAAATAAAGAAACGGTTTTTCATAATACCAGTCAGACATATTGTTTAGCTGATTGACAAAATTATGTCTTGCAAGCTGATTTGGTTTTATTGCCGGAACATAAAGTAAATTCATCATAAAGCTAAAGACATAAGGAAGTCCCGCTGCAATTCCCCCTGAAATAAATGTAACTATGAACTTACATACCAGATAAATCTCTTTCTTCTTTTTGATATATATATTTTTTAAATATCCTGAGTCCTCATCTTCAAAAAAGCTTGTCCCAAACGGCAATACGGCAATTATCGGCAACAGATAAAAATAAACTCCATTCCAAAAAGTGTACTGTTCACCGCCTATAAATCCCTCAAAAATATTTGCAGGATATATTCCAAGCACACTCTGACCTGCCTTTAACAACTTAACAGCTTCTTTATCCGTTATGATACCACCATATTCATTATGCAAAAAACATATACAAAATGCAGTAAAATGACCTGCCGCCAATATAAGTGAGATTAAAAAAGCCGCTTTGAAACCTCTACCCTTCATACATCTTTTCAATTCAAATCGAAACATTTTATCACCTCACCCTCATAAATATTCCACCGGCTGCCTGACCTTTTTCCAGATTATAATTTTCACTGTCAGCATCCGCTAAACTTATATACAGCTTTTTACTATCATCCCCAATATAATACCTATAATATTTATCCTTATCGTTATGATTTTCAGCCAGATAGAATATACTCTTTACATTGACCTCAGAACCGGCACCAACCGTATAAATTGAACTGTATTTTTTATACTTAACATTTTTGTCCATACTCATAAAATAAAATTCTGTAGTCATTTTTCCGATATAATTATGTAACATTGGATAAAAGTATATTGATCTGTCGCTTTTTGTGTCATTGACAAATGTGAAATTCACAACAACAATACTAAAATCTGCTTTCTTGTTGCCATACCTGTCAGACCAGATTATTTTATCATCTTTCCCAATGCAGGCTTTGTTAAACGGTTCTCCATCAACATCCTCGCCAAGTTCCTTATATCCACTAAACTTTTTCCGATATATCTCACAAGACTCCGCATATACCTTAATACCATTTTTTACATATGGTTCATCCTGTTTTAATATGGTGTTCTCCTTAGTGTCAGGCAATGAGACTTCCTCGGTATCATTTTTAACGAGGTCCTCATAGATAAGTTTCGCATCATCATCCGCTTTTACATATTCTGTATGCGACAATTTTATATTTTTCATCACAGGATACCCCGATACCATAATAGAGTTATCCATATTTTGCATATTTTTATAAATGTCTTTATCAAAAACCCTGTCGCTTATCTGATATACCAGTTTAACCTTATATGAACATTGGGATTTTACGCCTATCCCCGAAGCCTTATTTATGTATTCCACCTCTGTCGGTAAAAAATCAAAAGCATAATTTTTATCAACATACAGTTTATATTCAAAATATGGGATTTCTTCTGTCTTGTCACCTGTATTTGTAACTTTCAGAACAACAAAAAAGATTTTCTTATATGAGCGTAAAACATCATTTCCCCCATCAAATTTTTCATAATAACTTCCTTTATATGTATATAAATTCCTGATTTCAGGATATTCTTTAACATATTCTGCCACATCATATAACTTCTGCTCCGCCACCTCAATTTTAAGATTTCCTGCCTGCACAGATTTACTGTCCGAAACATATTCAACCTCAGCCTTAGCATTATCTTTGTTTACATATGATATACGCACCATATAACAACATACCAAAATAATGCTGACAAAAGTCATAGCTATGTATCTTAATTTTTTGTTCATTTTACCTTTTCTCCTTCTTAAGTTCCCACCTTATTATACGCTATATTATTATCGTTTTTAAAGCAATCATGCCTACGCCATTTTTCTCCTTTTCTCAACAATCCCAAGTATCAACAGACATACTCCGACAAAAATATATCCCTTAACATCCCTGAAATCATTTAACCTAAACTTTTCCCATATCTCATCAAGTATCGACTGCGACAACAGCGTATATCCTAATACAGATACCACCGCCGCAAGTATCGACCTGAATGTGAATGTCATAAATATTATCAGACCAAAATAAAATACACTCTGAGCCATAAACATTTCTATTGTATCAACATCAACTTTCCAAACTTTAACCGCAAACACAGAAATAGGAATAATGCTTAAAATATATATTGCAAAGTAAAAAAACATCTCCGGCATCTTATTTTTGTCATATATCCTTATAACTTCACTCCCAATCCCTTCAACATATTCCTGCAATATAAGTATCATCCACCATACCGACATAAAAGGAATAAAATATGAACCGTTTTCTGCAAAATAATAATCTTCCTTATTCATATATGAAGCATTTGCACAAACTACTACAAATAACGGTAATACTATGTAATTGACTATAAACGGGAGATATTTTGTTTTTCCAAGTCCTCTCCATTCAAGTCTTATCTTTTCAAACCACGCACCTAATCTTCTTTCAGTAAACATAAATAACCATCCTCCACTGTGGGCTCAATACCATCTTCAATGACATTTTTTGTAATAACACGATATATTTTTCTTCCATCCTTTATATATGACTTCTCTACAAAAAGTATATTGTCATCACCAAGAGCTTCTTCCGGTATCTCTATTATCCTGTTTTTTGCACATTCCTGTATCTGCTCGACCGTTCCCTGCTTTTTTATCTTTCCGTCACTTGCTATAAGCACACTCTCACAGCACGCCTCAACATCCTCAACTATATGTGTTGATATGAGTACGATACTATTGCCCGTGAGATTATTTATGATATTTTTAAATCTCATTCTCTCCTCAGGGTCAAGTCCTGCCGTAGGTTCGTCAAGCAGGATAACATCAGGTTCACCGAGTATTGCCTGTGCAATGCCAACTCTCCTAACCATTCCTCCCGAAAGCTTTCTGTTCTTTTCATCCTTTTTATCATAAAGATTTACCTGCTTCAGACAGCTATCAATCGCAGCTTTTCTATCTTTCTTTGAAATTTTCTTAAGATTGCAAAAATATTCCATCATCTGGTAAACCGTAAGCTCCGGAAACAGCCCAAACTGCTGTGGCAGATAACCTATCTTTATTTTTTGTTTTTTTATATTTTTTCCATTAAACAAAATCTCACCGTTATATGTATAAATATCTGCAATACAACGCATCAAAGTTGTCTTTCCGACACCGTTTGGTGCCAGGATAGCATATACCCCACTTTCCAAAGTACAGCTCAATTTTTTTAACACTTCATTCTTTTTAAATTTCTTTTCTATATTGCATATTTCCAATCTGTTTTTTATTTCCGAACTCATTTTTCACCCTCCAGCGCATATTTAAAATAATTTTTATCACTTTTTTTCAAGTTCTGTATATAATCCGGAAAGTCCATCAGTCTGCCATAAATTCCCGTATTAGTAACACAACAATATTGTTCTCCACCAGTATCATATAAAACAACCTTTTTCCCTGATGAATCAAATCCGTATTTTTTCAACATTTTAACAAGAATATCAACATATTCCTTACCTGTTGTAAAAAGATCTTTGTTCATAGCCGAATATAAAAGATTTATTCCTTTGTATTTCTTTTCCACAAAATAAGGACTTCCTGTAATTGTCAAGCCTGTTGTGTTCCCACTAAAACATTGATAATTTCCATTCTTATCCGTCTCTTCAAGATTTACATTAACATTATAATGTCCTTTACCTAAAACACTGACTTTGAATTTCGGATTATTCTTAAGATAATTATGAGCATATTTCTGTTCATCATTGTTATAAACCATATGCCATCCGGGTATAGGATAATAAGCAAAACTTCCCGGAAGATTCACCCCCTGGGTTGTCGCATAAAAAAATCTGCAAAAGCCTGAATATTCAAAAACAATCTTCTTTATACTTTCTTTTGTATTGATTATATTTATATAATCTCCACCCGTTACTGAATATTTTAATTTTTCTCCTTTTTCATTTGTTATATTTTTTATTTTGTAACCATGATACATTGTAAACTTATATTCATTTAAATTTGTTTTGTCAGGTACAACTTCCACCTTTCCATTTAAAACATCTGATATTTCATATGTCATATCATAACTGACCGCTTTAAAATTATCATGGTATTTTTTTACCTTTTTAATAATGTTTCCACTATTTGTATCATATTTTGATAAATATTCATCATAATAAATCTGCTCATGTGTCCATGCATCCGAATTAGAGGCAACATCAAACATATAACAAGCACCCGAAGGCATCTGGGCAATTATCAATGATGCCACTGTTACTGCTGACAAAACAAACTTTTTTATGAAAGCATTCTTATTTTTTATACAGACAAGTGTTATACATAATAAAATCCAAAAGATAATTCTATAAATGTGCGTATTCTCTGCCGTAAGAAAATAATTGTCATCTAATAATGTATTTGCACTCCTATAAAACAATGCAAATATTAATGATTTATTACACATTTCATAACTATGTCTAAAAAGATCCTGTAAAAAAAGATTAAATGTATCACTAATAATAAAATAACTACATATTAATATGCTTATTCCAATAATTCTTCTGGTAAACTGTGCTGAAAAAAATCCAAAAAATATTGCCGTCAGTAAATTCAAAACAACATAGATAATCAATACTCTAAATGAATACCATATATATACAGAATTAGTAATATTCTTTATATTATAATATCTCAGATAACCTGCAAAAATATATACTGCTGTCAAAATATCAAGAATAAACACTATAGAGAAATCATAAAAAAACTGCTTCTGTTTTCCAAATCTGCCTGCGTATATCGTCTCCTGTAAACTTTCCTTTTTTATCTGATAAAATATCTCATAAGATAATATGCTAAACAAAAAAATAATATAGGCATTATTTTCAGACTGTCCTGTATTGGCAGATATGGTCTGTCTACCCATTTAATTTCACTATCCCTAAATATATATATCGTAATCAGGAAAAAAATAAATATCATAATCGAAACCATAATTTTATTTTTAATAAATCTCTTAAAACTTAATTTAAACATAATGTCTTCTCCCTAAACAAACAATTCATATCTCCCACCCTTATTATCTTACAGCATTATGAATTGTCTTGATAATTTAATTTGTATTACTCAAAGTTGCATATCCACGGCACTTTTTCTTCAAAATACACATATATCTTTCTCTCAATTCAAAACATTATCACTTTTTATATTATTTGTCAAATACTATTTACTAAAAGGTATTTATGCTATACTATTTATTATAGTTTATATTGACATATAAAATTACTTGTAATATTATTAAATAGTGTACTGTATTTTTTTGAAAAATGATGACATATCGCATTAAATATAGTACACTGTTCACAGAAAGGTGAATGATTATGCCGAAAACAACGAGAAACAAAAATAATATAAAACATGGAACCATAGAATTAGTTCTATTATTGCTTTTGCAAAAAGAACAAAAATATGGCTATCAGCTTTCTCAGGAACTTTCTGACTTTAGCGAGGGAAAGTATGAGCTTAAGGAGACTACCATGTATCCGACATTATATCGTCTCACACAAAATGGTTACCTAAGTTTTGAACAGGTCAAGGTGGGCATCAAAAGAACCAGAGTTTACTACCTTATTACTGATGCCGGTCGCGAATATCTGCAAAAAATCATTGATGAATACAATACAATAACACAGGCAATCAGTTTGATTATGCAGAAAACCGGAACCATATCCTGACTGAAATCTGATTTTTAATATATAAAAACAACTACGGGCACTATAAATATAAGAGGAAAAATTATGAAACATAAAAAAAATAAAGCACTTAAAAAATATCTCCATGATGTTAAAAAAGACTGTCATGGTAATTATAAATCAAAAAAACTATTTATAGAACAGTTAAAGGACTCTTTAACAACATATACAGAGGAAAATACAGACTATACATATGAAGATTTACAACTTACATTTGGAAATCCTCAGGAATTGAGCACTTTCTACGAAATACCTTCAATAGCTGCAACAGTCAAAAAAGCATTTCGTAGAGCAATTGCGTTTTCTATTATTATAGTCAGTGTATTTCTTATAGTACATACTGCTAAATACTTTTATGGTAAATGGGATTATTCAAGAGGATATGATATTGAAATACAGGGGGCTCCTGATGAGATTGACGATAATATAAATCCTTTTACACATGAAACAAACCCGCCAGCAATAAAAACTTACAATTTTGGAACTGACTATGCTAAATAAAACAGGAGCAGCTATATGATTACAGCACGACAGATAAAAAAAATAGTAAAACAAGCTTACCCTTTCAATAAATATCCTTTTGCTGAAAGGCGTAAATTACGCAGACTTCTTACTGATGAAATACTCAGTTATCTTGAAGAACACCCTGATACTACATTTGATGATTTAAAAAAACTATTTATCAATGAAGAACTTGCTTTTTTATCTGACACACCAAAATTTCAGATTAACCTAAAAATTTTATTTTTGATTTTTATTATAATTGTTTTAATTTGTATAGTTGTTATATTTATTGCTAATCAACTACATCCACCTATATATTATTATAAAATAAAATAAATGTGCTTAACACTTATTAGTTATAAAATATTTAAAACAAAGACCGTATATATCGTCACTTATATATGCGGTCTTTGTTAGTATATAACACTATAAAGGAAGTCCATTCTACCCTTTCAAAACAACCACCTTTTCCACAACCTTATCATTCTCAACAAGTTTAATCACAACTCCCTTATAAATACTGCCATTATCATCATTATCTTTGAGATAATCTTTTCCGTTTTTAATCAACAGCTCTTTGAGTTTCTTTTTATTTTCCTGTTTCACGACAACTGCCGTTGCCATATACCATTCTCCGTCAATTTTTTCTCCTGTTTTCTTATCATTATAAGTGTATTCTCCATCTTCAAGGCAGTCGAAAAAGTATCTTGTATTTTTAATATCATTATTTTTAGTACCTTTTAAAATAGACACCGAAGCATCCATGCTATCAGATTTTACCGAATTTTTATCCTCTTTAAGCTGTGCCGTCGTACTCCTATCATAGTCCGCATATCCTACGGACACATTCTTTATCGCCTTACCGCTCTTATCATCAACCTCACATTCATACATGACTACATTTGATGAGCCGTTATCCATATACTTTACCAATGATGCTTCGGCAATCTTTAAAGCCTGTTTGTTTGTCACATTCCCCTTAGCCCTGACTTTTATCTTGCCGCCCCATCCTTTTATTTCTTTACCATCTCCTGATAAATACTTTACTTCCTTATAATCCACACCACTCGATTTTACTTCAAAATTCTTTGCAAAATCCTGTGAAGCGAAATATTCTGCCGATATATCCGCAAAAGAAATATCAGCTTTTTCACTTTTGTTCTCGTTCTTTGAACATCCTGTAACTATGCCTATTATCAGAAAAAATACCAAGACCATAAATTTCTTTTTCATGCCAAGACCTCACTTTCACGCATAATCTATACCTTAACCATTCTGATTCCTCATCATTAATTCCACATCTGTTCCTGACAGCTTTATTCCAAGCACCAAAATTCCAAGTAATACACTGCCGGCTGCCTCAGCCGCTAATATCACGGCAAATATGATATTTTGATAAAAATATGCCCTTATTATATAAGCCGCTGCAACTGCCGCAATAAATACAAGCATTAGTATATTTCCGGCAAATTCAATAAGTATCATTTTACGGCTCCGTCCGTTCATCAGTTGTATTCCGAACTTGTCCTTATTTAATTCTATCTTTACCGTTATATTCAGCATAAATGAAAAAGCATTTGACACGGCTATCAATATAACAAACAAAAACAGTGTATTCACAAATTTTTCCGACTGATTTAAAAATGTAATTATCGCAGGTGTTGAATTTACACAATATCCGACATTCAGATGATTATCTCTTAAAATCTCATTAATCTTTTTCTGGACTGCAAGAACATCTGCATTACTGCTGTCCTCACTCATAACTATAGTTCCATTGTCAAAATTAAAATAATTCATCTGCATAAAAAATTTCTGGCTTGAATTATGTGCATCATCTTTTATGTCAAAAATTGGCATTATAATATAATAATCAAGCAGTTTCTTATTTCCACCTCTCTGCTCAAGTGTCCTGTCCGATATAAATTCTACATTTTCCTTTAAAAAACCTGTTATCTTTGCCTTTCCAAATCCTTTTATCCCGAATGTCTCTCCGAGCTTATAATATTTCTCATATTTATTTCCCAAAACTACAGGAAATGTCTTTTGTTCAAATTTATAAGTGAAATCTTTTTTATTAAATTTTCTTCCCTTATCAAGCTGATTAAGATAAATATCTGACGCATTTTTATCCATCTGACATACCGCTAGTGAAATAATTTTTCTGCCGTTTTCTGACTCCTCAGGCTCATCAGCAAAATCAACATCACCAAAGCTCTCCTGTGCAGAAGTTGTAAACAGTCTGTAATCAGAGTTCTTTAAATGCTTTTTTAATCCATCAAAATCCACATCTGCACTGACTGATGACATATCAGCCCTCATATACATAAAATCTTTTTGTTTATCAATCTGTGCTATCGCATTTCTCACATTTTTATAAAAATCAGGCTGATTTTCATAGTGTATTGTATTTTTATCATCATTATTTTGCAATGTATAAAACTTATATCCCATTTTTTCATTTTCAACCCACTTCTGGGTATCGATATTTACATAATATGTACCTATTTCAATAAACAAAACAAAAAATACTACAAACTGTACTACCAGCATGGCATCATGAAATCTTAACGCTCTAATGCGTCCGTATTTAAGTGTCCTGCATAAATTTATATAAGTAAATACTGTTCCTGTCAGAAATATCAATAAAAAAACTATGATTATCACCGATATATTCATTTTTTTAATTATCCCCAAAAATCTTGCAGCCATTGTGAGCAGTGAACCTGCCACACTTCCAGCCAACACCGCAGTCCCAAACTCCGATATAAGATTTATGGCTATCTGAAACTTTGATGCTCCCATTATCCTTCCGGCTTCGATAAAACTAAATCTGCAATGAAACCAATAACTGAAACCTATTATAAATGATATAAAAAATGAAACCGTAATCTCACCATATATCATTCTGACTTTCTCAGTTAAATAGCTGACTTCAAGATAATTTGAAATTATCATCAGCACGCACAAATCAAGAAGCATAACAACAAGAAACAATATAATACTTCCCTTAGGTAATTTATTTCTTATTTTCATCCACAATCTCTCCATCCCTGATTTCTATTATACGGTTACACTGTCCGGCTATCTTATTGTCATGCGTAACAATAATAACCGTTTTTCCGCTCTCATTCAGTTCTTTTAAAACTTTCATAACATTTCTTCCGTTCTCCTCGTCCAAAGCTCCTGTCGGCTCATCCGCAAGTATTATCTCCGACTCTTTCACTACTGCTCTTGCGATTGCGACTCTCTGTTTCTGACCTCCCGACAGTTGGTTAGGATAAGCCTTTATCTTACTTTCTATCTCAAAATATCTGAGTGTCTCAGTAACCTTTTTTCTTATCTCACTTTTCTTTCTTTTCTGATATTTAAGAGGTAATACAACATTCTGATATACATTTTTATCATCTATCAATCCGAAATACTGAACTATAAAACCAATCTTATTTTTGCGAAACTCCGTTGCAACACGCTCCTTAGAAAAATCCATTTTATTGTTTTTATAATAATATTCACCTCCGTCCGACCTCATCAGACTGCCAATTATATTTAACAAAGTAGATTTTCCCGAACCGCTTTTTCCTATTATTGCCACAAGTTCTCCCTCATCTATCTTAAGAGAAATATCCCTCAATGCAGCAACCTTTCCGTCACCCTTTCCAAAGTTTTTTGTAATATGCTCTAATCTCAATAATTCCATGCCTTTCCCCTCCCTTTAAACATCACTATCCGTTTTTTATATAGTAGTTTATCTTTCTTTCATTTGGCAGAGAATTTTCTTACAAGTTTCTTACAAATTCATATTGACTGAGCAAAAAATAAGGAGATACCGGACTGAATATTAAGAAAAAAGTACATATCTGAAAAATAAAGAGACACTAACGAAAAAGGCACATCAAACATAATATGCCTGATGTGCACTACTCCTATTTTACTATCTTATAATATGCCCTCGATGTCACCTTAAATACAAGATAATAGATAACGGCAAATACTATTATCGTGGCTGCCAGACATCCTGCAAACAATTTTTCATTATTAAGATTTAGCATTTTAAGAATTCTGTTTACCATCGGAAATGCCGCTGTCACATGAACTGCTGCCGCAAATATCGGAAGAACAAATACTATCCTTATCTGTGATTTTATCGTATCTTTTACTTCCCTGCTGCTCATTCCGACCTTTTCAAGTATCTGGTAACGCTCTCTGTCATCATACCCCTCTGTAATCTGTTTGTAGAATATTATCATTACCGTCACCATCAAAAACATTGTTCCGAGGAAAATTCCAAGGAAGAAAAGTCCACCATATAAAAGATAAAAATTCTGCTCATTTTCCTGTCTGCTCTCAACCCAATATGACGAAATTTCCTTTTTGTCATTTTTATTTTCCTTAAAATACTTCTTGACTACATTGTCTATCTTTTTATAAGCCGCTGCTTTCTGCTTTTTATTTCCGGATTTAAAATCAAACCTGATTTTATTTGTATAGTAATTTGCCCCCTTTCCAAGCATTTTTTCCTGCATATCATATAATTCCTGCACACTTTCATCATTATCAAGAATTATATATCCCAATCCATTAAGTGTGCTTATCATATATAAATCATTATCTTCCATATGTTCAAAGCTTTTATTAACTTTATAATTCTTACCAAATATTTTTATATCTTTTTTATCGTATTTTTTATTTAAAACAACTACTGCCTCACCCTTTGAAATGTTCCCTATTTTATCTTTAAAACTATTATCCCTTTTGATGAAATCATCTTTTGAAAGTATATAAAAGAGATATGAGTTCTGAAATGACAAATGTTCTTTATCAGTTGTAAAATTATCTCCCTTTTGCCCTACAAAAACTGATAAATACGAAAACGCTTTTTTATTTTTTACTTCCGCACTATCAATTTCATCAAATATGGCTTTTTCTATTTCACTGCTTTTGTCAATTACACTGTTATAGTCAACCGTGACACATACATCGTTAGGATACCTTGCCATAAGTTCATCCTGTATTCCGACATACATACTCACCGTTGTTGATATTACTACAAGCACCATTGTTGAAAGAATACATATACTTGCAAGTCCTGCCGCATTCTGTTTCATTCTGTAAAGCATACCTGAAACTGCCATAAAATGTCTCTTATTATAATAAAACTTTTTATTGTTTCTAAGTAATTTTAACAATGCGATACTTCCCGCCGTAAATAACGCAAATGTTCCGATTATAACCAGCAGCACGGCAACAAAGAAAAGTGTAAGTACATTTAGCGGATTTTCGGTTGTTATCGCTATATAATAAGCTACTGCAAGGCATACTACTCCTATTATTGTCATCAAAATCTTTGTTTTTGGTTCTCTCTCACCTACACTTGTGCCACGCAGGAGTTCAATAGGATTTGCCAGTTTTATCTGCATAAAATTATATAAAAATGTCAGCAAAAATAATATTCCAAATGAAACTACACATAAGATAATTCCGTGTATATTAACAAAAAATTCTACTGTCTTGTGTATGCCTATAATTCCATATAAGACCATAAGGATAAATTTAGAAAATGCTATTCCCACGATAATTCCGCATACCAGAGAGATTATTGCAAAATAAATAGTTTCTACAAAAAGAACCTTTGATAAATGTCTTTTTTCCATTCCGAGAATATTGTAAACACCTATTTCTTTTTTCCTTCTTTTGATGATGAAACTGTTTGTGTAAAACAAAAATATATATGAAAATATTACTATAATTCCGACACCAAGTCTGAATATGATTGCAAGACTGTCCGCCCCCATTATTTTATTAAGTCCTTTATTGTCACTTAAAAATGACATCATATAGAGCATTGCAACCGTAATTATACTTGAAATTATATATGGTATATAAAACGGTTTGTTATTAGACAGATTTGTCTTTGCCAGTTTAAAATATAATTTACCCATCTGTGATTACTCCCTTTTTTAATTCTTAATCGTTCACTTTGTCTCCTCCGGTTGTAAGTACCGTCAGCGTATCAGAAATCTTTGCATAAAGCTCCTCATTTGACAGACCACCTCTGAATATCTGATGAAATACTTCACCGTCTTTTATAAATAAAATCCTGTTTGCATGGCTTGCCGCCTTTGTACTGTGCGTTACCATAACTATCGTCTGACCGTTTTCATTTATCTCATTGAAAAGTCCTAAAAGGTCATCTGTTGCCTTTGAATCAAGTGCCCCTGTAGGCTCATCAGCAAGTATAAGTTCCGGCTCCGTTATAAGTGCCCTTGCCACTGCCGCCCTCTGTTTCTGTCCACCGGAAACCTCATACGGATATTTCTCAATTATCTGTTCGATACCAAGCATTTTTGCTATCGGACGAAGTTTAGTTTCCATCTCATTATGTTTCTTTCCCGCAAGCACGAGCGGAAGATATATATTGTCTTTAAGTGAGAAATTGTCTAGCAGGTTAAAATCCTGAAAAACAAAGCCTAGATGCTCCCTCCTAAATGAAGATATTTCCTTTTCCTTGACCGTTGAAAGATTTACTCCGTTTAAAAGCACATTGCCGGCTGTAGGTTTATCAAGTGCCGCCAGAATATTTAACAATGTTGTTTTTCCCGAACCCGACTCTCCCATAACCGCAACATACTCGCCTTTGTCTACAGAGAAATTGATATTCTTAAGTGCCTGCACCTGATTGCCCCCAAATCTTGTAGTGTAAACTTTCTTTAAATTTGAAACTGATAATATTTCCATGACTTCCACCTTTCTTATAACAAAACTTTTTAAACATTTGCAAAACTATCATAATCCGCAAGTCAAACTGATATTCGCAATTCGCATGACTTGCATTGCTTTCTGTTCTGATATTATCCTAACAAAAAAGAGAAATGTCTGCTATCGAAACAGCTTACATTTCTCTTTTATTTCTTACATTTTTGTAAGATACACTCTCACTTTTGTTCCTTTTTTCTCCTCCGACTCTATCTCCAATCGGTGTCCAAGTTTATCTGCTGCCTGTTTGCACAGATAAAGTCCGATACCGGTTGATGTTTTATTTTCGTGTCCGTTATAACCTGTATATCCTTTCTCAAACACTCTCGGTATGTCCTCTGCACTTATGCCTATGCCCTCATCTGCAATCTCAACAAAAATTATCTTGCTTTTACTTTCTTTTTCAACTCTTTTTTCAATTCTGTCAAAAACATTTTCACAATTTTTATATTTTATTTCTTCTTTATCAACATTATTTAACGCATCTGTTTTTAATGTGTTCATTCCGATACTAATTGTTATGCTTCCAGACTTGGTGTATTTAACCGCATTTGATAAAAGCTGCTCTATTATAAATCCAAGCCATTTTTCATCACTCATAACCGTTATGTCAGTCCCATCATAATTCATGGCAAGTTTTTTTCTTATAAATATCTTTGCATATTTTCTTATCGACTCTCTTATCACTTTGTCCAGTTTTACTTTTTCAAGTACAAAATCATTTGTTTCTGATTGCACACGCTGATATTGAAGTGCCATTTCCGTGTATTGTTCTATCTGAAAAAGTTCATTTGACAATTCTTTTTTTAATTCACCAAAACCCAGATATATCTTTTCTAATTCATCCTCTTTGTTATCTGTATCTATATATTCAGTGTCTAATCCGGTGGCATTTATACTTTCTTTATATTCATTCTTTAATTCGACAGCATTTATATTTTCTGCATATTCAGTATCTAATCCGGCAGCATTTATATTTTCTTCACTTTTATTTTCGTTATCGGCTACAAATTCAGATATATCAGTCTGCAATAAAAGACGCATTGCTGCTATCGGTGTCTTTATCTGATGCACCCACATCCCGTAATATTGCAGCATTTCACTGTCTGCCTTATCCTTGTCTGCTTTTATTTTTTTACGGCTTATTATCTGATTTTCTACGATTTCCTGATACAACTGCTCAACGCATTCTGAAGTCTCAGGCATATCAGACTGTTCATCAATATCAAGCAATGATATTCTTTTAAGCTTATTGTATTTGATAAGATAATTTATAAAGCCACTAAAAAAGACTATTATAAACACCATACTTTCAAGAATAACTCCATATATACAGTCATTTTGTTTCATGCCAGAAAGCCGCATAAATACCATTTGAAATAATATAAGGACTGCACAAAAAACAACCCATAATACATTCGTTTTTATATATGATACAAATATCTTCATAATATTTTCCATTTTAACCTGGCACAATGAATAATTGATACATTGAATACACCTACACTTTCGATAGTACATTTATGCTCAATTTATCAAAGATTTAATTTAGTTTATATCCAAGACCCTTCTTTGTCATTATAAAATCATCAAGACCTATTTCCTTAAGTTTTTTTCTAAGCCTGTTCACATTGACTGAAAGTGTATTTTCATCTATGTAATCATCACTCTCCCAGATTTTTGCCATAAGGTCATCTCTTGATACTATCTTTTCCTTATTTTCCATAAGTGTCTGTAAAATCTTAAGCTCATTTTTTGTAAGCTCTATTTGTTCATCTTTATAGTTAAGTGTCGCATCTGTAAGATTAAGTATCGCATCCCTGTGTGATATAACACTGCTGCCCACCGAAAAGTCATAACTTCTTCTTATAAGTGCCTGTATCTTTACCGTGAGCACATCAAGGTCAAACGGCTTTGAAATAAAGTCATCTGCCCCCATATTCATAGCCATAACTATGTTCATGTTATCGGATGCCGATGATAAAAACATAATAGGAAGTTTTGAAACTCTCCGTATCTCACTGCACCAGTGATAGCCATTGTAAAATGGAAGTTTTATATCCATAAGAACAATGTGCGGTGAATAATCGGTAAATTCTCCCATAACATTTGACAAATCCGCTGCTATATGTACATCATACTGCCACTGTTCCAAATGTTTTTTAACCGTCCCTGCTATAATATCATCATCTTCAACAATCATTACTCTATACATTTTTTAAGACCTTCTAAAACATCTTCATAATGCTCCATAAATACTCTGTGATGCTTCATTGCAAAATCAACATCCCCATTTTTGACCGACTGCTCAATATCCGCAGCCTCCTCATGGAGTTTTTGAGCACCTATTGTAAGACTTGTTCCCTTGACCGCATGAACTTCAATCTGGTAATCTTTCCAATTTTGATTTTTAAAATTCTTCTCAATAGAAGCTGTCATCTCCCCCTCGACAAACTCCCCGACAACCTCCTCAAAAAGTTCCTCGTCATCTCCACAGTACATAATACCGGTTTCAATGTCAATCTCCGGAAGTATACTTTCAATCTTTTCGATAAATGTCATAATTTTTTCCTCCTGTCACTTAATCTATCATACTGTTGTTATATTTTTATCAGCTCAGCACCCAATAAATGCTTAACTGTATTTGGTATTTTCTTGTTTTCATCACTCACTAATATTAAATCATATTTCATATGACTTGCTTCTTTAGCAAAAATAAAATCTACTATATCTCCCTCTTTGCTCTTTTCTACCGCAGAATCTTTAACCCTTAAAGACATAGGAAGAAAATAATTATTTTTATTTCCAAATTCACTCATATCTTTCACTAAACCCAATGTAAACTCCAAATTAGTCAAACTCAGCTTATAAGTCACTGTCAATGTTTCCATATCTTTCAAAATACATACCACTTCATTTGTTAATTCGGGTAATCTTTTCAAACACGGTAATTTCTTTTTGGCATTAGCATATGGATGACGCCCATTAAAATAAAACTGCCTGTTTGTAAGATGCCCTTTCTTCGCATTTCTGTAAAACTCCTTAGCCGATAAATTAGTTTCAACACCGGTTAAATGAAGAAAATGATTTATCGGAAAAGAAACTTCAAAAAAATCTTCTCCATAAACATATAAAAAAGACTTGCCTGCCAATTCACTACTATATATCCTTGCCGAGTCTATAATATATTGTCTTATAAAATTCTTTTTATTTTCTTTTGTTGCCATCTTTCCCCCATATGTAAAAAGAGTGTGGCAAAACCACACTCCTCTATCAAATTCATATAAAAGAGTTTTATGCTGGTTGTCAGCCTCGATACCCAGTTAAAGTATCATAATGACATGGAAATCATTAAGTCCTCCATGTGGACTACAACTTTATCCTAGCTGCCAGGCTCGATACCCAGTTAAGATACCATAAATGAAATGGAAATTTAACCTGCTCCATTTGCAGCCCAACTTTTAACGATGCTCTTACATCGAGAATATTTCTATTCTTACCTATATTATATCCAATTTATTAAAAAAATCAACTTTATCTACCATTTTTATGCAACAATTTAAACATTAAAGATAATTGGCAATACAATAAACTTGTTCATTGTATTGCCAATTATTATTTTATAGTAGAATAATTTTTATTTATTACTTCTTATATCATTTTATCTACTTCACCAAGCACTTCATCCATAATATCCATCGCTGCCCTGAGTTCATCCTCTTTTATGATAAGCGGAGGTGCCACGATTATGCAATTTTCATGTGAATATGTAGAAAATCCTTTTTTCTTAAGTGAACCGATTATCTTACCCATTGTATTGTCCGGGTCTGAGTTGTACTCAACAAGCGGTTCTTTTGTTGCCTTGTCCTTTACAAGTTCAAGTGCTGAGAACAGTCCCTTGTAACGGACATCTCCTACACATGGATGCTTTCTCTTTAATTCCTCAAGAATTTCTCCGAGTATCTTGCCCATTGCCTTTGAATTTTCAACAAGTTTTTCCTCTTTATATACATCAAGTGTTGCAACACCTGCCGCACATGAAAGCGGATGTCCTGAATATGTAAGTCCACAGAGAAGTTTGTGGTCATCAAAATATTCTGCAATCTTCTTTGACACGATTACACCTCCGAGCGGTGCATATCCGCAGGTTACACCTTTTGCAAATGATACAAGGTCAGGTTTTACATCCCAGTTCTGGAATGCAAAATACTCTCCCGTTCTGCCCCAGCCCATCATGACTTCATCACATATCATCATTATTCCGAACTCGTCACATATATCTCTTATTCCCTGAAGATAACCGTCAGGAGGAATGATACATCCGTTTGAACCGGTAATTGTCTCACATTCGATAGCTGCTACCGTTTCAGGATTTTCATAGATTATCTGCTCTCTGAGTTTTGCAAGATAATATTTTGTTGCCTCTGCTTCTGACTTAAATTCTATAGGCTCTCTGTAGATATATGGGTCGAAGAATTTAATATATCCAGATACGCCGTTTGTCTCACAGTTAAATCTTCTAGGTTCACCTGTAAGATTTCCTGCACCCATTGTTGAACCGTGATATGAACGATAGCGGCTGAACACCTTATTTCTTCCCGTATAAAGCCTTGCTATCTTCAATGCATTTTCATTTGCATCTGCACCGCCTAATGTAAAGAATACTTTTCCCATATTATCAGGTGCAAGCTCGATAATCTTTCTTGCAAGCTCTGATTTTACATCAACGGCATAACCAGGTCCGATAAACGGCAGTTTGTGAGCCTGCTCTGCTATTGCATCTGCGACTTTCTCATTGCCATAACCGATATTTAAGTTTACAAGCTGTGAACTCATATCATAATATTTATTGCCGTCGGCATCATAAAAATAAATTCCCTCAGCTTTTGTAACTACCATCGGGTCAAGTGTTCCCTGAACACTCCATGAATGTAATACATGCTCTTTATCTAATGATTTAATCTCTTCCTTTGTCATATCTCTCATAATATACCTCTTTTCTGCACAAATCTTGTACCCTTAACTTTTATTTCCACAAAGCATCATATATTTTTAATACATCATCTTTTGTAACATCTTTAATTGTATTTCCGGGACTTCCGCTTGCCAGTGCATCATCCGCCATCTTATCAACAGATGCGAAGAATTTTTCCCTGTCAACTCCATATTCCTCAAGTGTAGGAATTTCACAGACTTTACAGATATTTTCAACAGCATCCAGAAACTTTTCTGCTACTTCTTTGTCACTGTCCGTCTCTGCCGCAACCTTAATGGCTCTGCCAAGGTCTGCAAATCTTTCGTATGCTCCGTCAAGTGCAAATGAAAAACATTCTTTCATAAGCATTGCATTTGACATTCCATGCGGCACATGAAACAATGCACCTATAGGTCTGCTCATTCCATGAACTATCGTAACTGATGAGTTGTTGATAACAACCCCTGCCTCAAGTGCCGCAAGTGCCATCTGCTCTCTTGCTTCTTCGTTACTTCCGTCATTGTATGCAATCGGAAGATATTTGGAAATCCTCTTTACTGCAGATACTGCAAATGTGTCCGTAAGCGGCTGAGCCTTTCTTGAAGTGTAACCCTCTATCGCATGGGTGAGTGCATCGAGTCCCGGTGCCGCTGTCACCGATTTAGGTGAGGTCAATGTAAATGTATAATCAATAATCGCAACATCAGGCATAAGCACCGGCCCTTTGAGTAGCATTTTTATATCTTTCTCACTGTCTGTGATAATAGTAAACCATGTCGCTTCTGAACCTGTTCCCGCCGTAGTCGGAATAGCTATCATCGGCGGTACTTCATTTGTAATAATCTTTCCCATATAATCAGAAATTTTTCCTGGGTTTGTGACAAGTGCTGCAATAGCCTTCATTGAGTCAAGCGGACTGCCACCGCCAAGTCCTATAAGAAAATCGCAATTTTCTTCTTTATAAACTTTTAAGCCGCCCTCAATCATCACATCAGTAGGCTCTCCGGTTATATCTGTATAAATGGCATATTCTATCGACAATTCATCAAGAATTTTTGTTACTTTTGCGACATTCCCGACTTTCTCCATAACTCTACCGGAAACGATAAGTGCTTTCTTTCCGGCTTTCTTAAAAACATCTTTTGCATTATTTAATGCTCCGGCACCTGAAATAATCTGCTTAGGCATAACAAAATTACTGCTCATCTTATCCCTCCATTCATTTATTCTACATTTAAAAAGCAGACAACTAAGGCATTTATCGTTACTCAACCGCCTTTGGTCGTCTGCTTTGTTTTTGTTGAACATATAATATCATCATGTCAGATAGTTTCATATAGCCATAATATACAAAGTATTTTGCACCGATTTGTTCACTATGGACAAATCATTTTTTCACCTTCAAAATCAACACTGCCTGCCACACCAGACCTCAATCATCCCAGATAATGCATTATCTTAAATGCAAGCCGCAGATTAAACTGTACCGTCACATCTTTAAGGTCTATATTCATTATCTCCTCTATTCTTTTTATGCGATACTTCACGGTATTTCTATGCACATAAAGAGCGTCCGTTGCCGCCGCTATATTGCAGCCCTGTTCCAGAAAAACCTCCAATGTGTGAACCATGTCACTCCCATTTTCATCGTCATATTGCATAATTGCTCCAAGTGTCTCCGTCAAAAGATTGCGAAGCACCTTATCATCGGACAGATTAAAAAATATCCTGTATATTCCTATCTCATCATAATATCTGAGATTTCCCGTCCCACCATCTGTCTTTATAACTTTGTTCGCTTTTCTCGCTTCTGTAACACTCTTTTTAATAGAATCTGCTCCAATAAATACTTTTCCTATTCCCATGCTTACAGAGACATTTTTTCTGCTGTATCTGAGATTTTCCTCAATTTCCTTTCTCTTCTGACGCATCAGCTTATGAACCTTATCACCGGCTTCAAGCTCGATAACCGCCGCCACTCCATCTTCCTCTTTCAGGTAAAGAAGCTGGTTCTGCCTGACAAACGACATTCTGACTGCCCTCAAAAGCTGTTCCGATATATCGTCATTTTTTGAATTAATGGAACTATTTTCATTCTTGCTTTCACCGTTTTCATTAACCTTCTCAACAGATTTTGTCTGACTGCTGTTATCTTCCGCCTCACCACTCACATAAATGGCGATATGCTTCTTCTCTGCATTATATTTAAAAAGCTCTATTCTCTCCAATGCTTTCTTTTCATCTTCATAAAGAAGTTCCGTCATAAATTTTTCAACGGATTTGTTTGTCTCCTCTTTACTATATTTATCATAATAAATCTGTGAAATTATCTCCGAAACATGAATTTCATAAGGCAGTGACAGCAGCGGAAGATTAAGCTCATTGGCAAGCTCGATAATATCATCCGTCACTTCCTTAATATATGGTCCAACCTCAAGCACAACACCAGCCACCTGTTTTTTTGACAGCTCACATATTGCTTCTGTCAGATCCCTTTTCACATCACGAAAAGCAACACCACTCACAAAAATGAGTTCTCCTCTCTTGACCCAGTCCTGTGCCTCTACTATCTCAACGACATGAGCACCCGAAATCTCCCTGCCAAGAATAGACTTGCCTGCAAGAAGCTTTGCCTTTTCCAGTCCCTTAAGTTGAAATAATTCATCGTATGTCATTCTTTACTGTCCTCCATGCATCAACTTACTTAAATTTTTCTGTCTATTCCTTATTCATAAAACGATCCCATTCCTGCGTATCGTGATTTGCTTTCACTACAAGCAGATACGAAAATTCCTCATATTCTATCTCAAACTCATAAACATTTTCACCCGAAATTTCATCCCTCTTAACCGTTGCTTCAAGCATATATTTATCTGCAAGCAGGTCAAATGTCTCCTGATACTTATCTACAGGAATTATCTCGTCAGGTATCTCCCTCTGGAACACACCATCGGCATTGTAAACTTTCACTCCCTCTTTAACAAATGAAGTAACTACTCCGTCCTGAAGCTTCAATACAAGGTCATTTGTACGCATCTCACGAATATCCCTGTTACAGGAATTGTCAGCAGCTATCATAACATTGTCAAGATATAAAAATACATGACCGCTTTTAATCTCTATCCCACTTATATGAGCCTCGTCAAAATTAAACTTTTCAAATTCATCAACTGTTCTAAAATTCATCGTATTTCCTCACTTCCTTATATTATGTACTCCCGGTATCTTCTGAACGAAAAGTTTCGAGAGTACATATATTATCTGAAAAAGGGACACCCAAAAGATGTCCCTCTGTCTATACACTATGTATATAGCACTCAGTCTATTTATAATCATCAAGATGAACAACAACATCTCCGAGGTCAATAGAGTTTCCACCAACTGAAGCTGTAGACACCTCTTCTTCATCCTCTGATTCATCCTCGCTGAATTCAATATTTATATCGCCGTTGTCAATCATAGACTGGAAAGCCTCAACTGCTGTCTGTGCAATATCGTCATCCTCGATAGGTTCAAAATTAGGATCTCCGTCCTCATCCTCAAAATATCTGAAGATAAGCACCTCTCCCTGACCGCTCTCAATAGCTTCCTCATCCTGTTCCATAGGCATAAGCACGGCAAATTCATAATCAGGATACTGCTCCTCAAGCTGAAAAACAGCCATAACTGCTGCTTCTACTTCGTTTCCCTCCTCATCATTGAGAGTGATAACTGCTACTTCCTCACCATTGTTGTTAAAAAATAAGTTTGCATTTCTATCGTTCATAATAATCTCCATTTCTTCACTTTTTTATAAATAGTCCCTTGCATCACAATGTTAAACTATATCAGAAGTATATCATATATGTATGGCGAAAAACAATAAAATACTGATTATTTAATCAAATTTAGTAACAGTTCAGCCATAAAAATATAATCGGCAATATCTAAGCCTGCTCATTGTATTGCTGATTATATTATGTATCATCCTATTTATTCATTATTTTTTCTTCTAAGCTCATCACGCTGCTTTTCTGCAATAAACTTTTCGATACCAAATGGCTGCCTAAGGCTCTTGCATCCGACAACAGTCCTGCCGTCCTCAAGGCTCTCCTCCCTGACAACCTCTCCTATAAATACCATCGGAATACGCTCCTTACCACCATGATAAAAAACTGCTTTTATCTGCTGCCCTACCCAGCCGACAATTCCATCTATTTCCTCACTTCTTATAACAAGCGAAAATCCGCCTATACTTACATCCTTAAGTATAGCTTCCGTAGTCACATTGATACTCGCTAACTGTGCGTTGACATAACTCCCCACATATACTCTGAAATCATCTCTCCTGTTTACTTGAATACCCTCTTTATCACAAAGGACTATATGATATTTTTTATTGTCGAGCATCGTTATCCCTACCTCGACATTTATATACTTCTCCGGTAATGGCTCAGTTTCGACAACTATATTCTTAATAATATCATTATTTGAAAAATTTAAAATCTTATCATCATGCTTAATCGGCTCAACGATTATATGACCTTCACCTGCCTGGACAATGCTCGTATCAAACTCAAGTGTATTAAGACCTGCACTTGCCGTCAGATGAACTTTAGCACCACTTTGCATCTCACTTAATTTTTTTCCCATCTCTCGTTCCTCTCTAAAGTCGTTCTCCCCCCTATCAATACAATTTTAAACCAGCACAAATATTTGTCAATGATTTATGCCGGCTTTACACAAACTTTTTTCGGAACGATAATTGATTAGTTTAAGCCTGCGATGCGACTGATGGAATAAAATTAAACAGATGCAAAATAAAGGTACACATCATCAAGTGTCGGCAATGTTTCTGCAAGTTTAAAAATATTTCCGTCAAATTTTTCTCCAATAACCCTGATACTTACACCATTCTGACATTGACGCATATTACTTATCACATAATCATCCTGCATCTTTTCAATCTCACCGGGCTTACATACAAATTCCCTCACATATGGTTTCACATCGTCAAGCCAGACCTCCGGAGTTTTACACCCCACTAACTGTCCTTTTTTCATAAGTACGATTTCATCGGCAACACACTCTACATCGCTTATAATATGCGTCGCAAGTATAACAATCCTGTCAAGAGCCTCCTTTGCTATAAGATTTCTCATGGCAATACGCTCATTCGGGTCAAGTCCCGCAGTCGGTTCATCAAGAATAAGCAATGATGGATTTCCGAGAACAGCCTGTGCAAACAACAGCCTCCGTTTCATACCACCCGAAAGCTGTGAAAATTTCTTTTTCATATGTTCCTCTAAATGCACCTGTCTCAGTAAGCGTAATATCTGCTCTTTCACCGAAGGTTCTTTTAACGACAACCCCTTTAGGACAGCCATATACTCCATAAATTCCTGTACTCTCATACCGGGATACCCGACTGACTCCTGCGGCATATAACCTATCCTTTTTCTATATTCTTCGGGAGTAAGTCTTATATCCTTTCCATCAGCAAGTATAACTCCCTCATCCTGTACGAGATTACATGACAATATTTTTATCAGTGTCGACTTTCCTGCACCGTTCTCCCCAAGAAAACCATACAGACCGTTTTCCATATGTAATGAAAAATCATTTAGCGCAACAACATCTTTATATCTTTTAACAATATTTTTTATATCTAATACCATTTTACTCACCATCCCATAACATTTAAACAGATATTTGCAATCCGCTCTGCCTGCTATTTGCTCATAACATTATCAGCGGAAGCGTCATCAATATCCAGCTTATCGCAACTGTCAGTATCTTTCCGTGCACAAGTTTCTGAACCACCCTTACTGCCATACCTGAAACTGCCAGATATACGGTTCTTATGACATAACTTAAAAATGTCACCTGTCCTATACTCAAAAATTCTATATTTTTAAGTGCTCTTATACTCGCCGCAGAAGCACCCATATCCCCCACTTGATATGCCTTTGACACCTGAACTATCCACGGTACATAAATGATAACTGCCACAATAATTCCATATATGACATTTAATATCATCTTTCTTTTATTTATGCTTTTTAGTCCGTATTTTGTCGAATGGCACAACACATCTGTCCCATACCATTCCTCCATTCCCCACATTGAAACAGAGATAAGAACTACAACTAAAACACCTAAAATATCACACCATCTAAGATAACTTCCTGGTATATTCCTGCCAAGCAGCATAAGATAACCTTTTTCATATACAATATGTGCATTTTTCTTGGTTTTAAGGTACTTTGAATAATCTATGATTTTTTTCAGCGGCTCCATTTTTTCAAGTTCATCTGATGCCGCTTTTGCCGCAAGTTCAGTATATTTGTCACCGTTTAATTCCAAATCTTTCTCTAAATCTTCCAGTTTTTTATAAGCATCAGAAAGTTTAATACATTTCTTATCCGTGCAATTTCCATGATATTTGATGACATATTCACGATAATAAAAATCAGAAGAAGCAGATAAATTCTCCTGTGGCGGATAATAAAATACAAACACTGCCACAACAGCAAAAAACAGAATTGCCAGACCTCCTCCATATTTTAAACTCTTAACACTTTCAAAATAAATAAGAAACTTTTTTAATCCGTTTGTGCCTTTTTTATTTTTCTCCAGAGTTCTTACCTGAAAAGACACACCCGCTGATGCACTGCTTATATTAAATATCACAGCAAGCATTGCTACAAACAATATAAGTGCATATATCAGCCATGCCGTCATATAATCAACAGGCTTCTCAAAAAAATTCAAAGCATTATACCCAAACATGAGCATCTGCTGGTCAACACATCTCAACGGATTAAAATAACTAAAAAATGCCATATTACCTGAAAGCGGTATTTTTAACATCAAAAACAACAACGCTGCCGAAATGATAATCTCACTTAAAAATGTCAAAACCGGAGTTTTTATTATTTCTGCTATAAGAAAAAACAGAGTATATAAAAATATAAATCCTATTATCTTAAATATAATAAAAAATACAGTATATAAAGCTATCGTAAACTCTCCCGCAACTGCCTGATACCCCCGCACGGATTGTATCAGTGCACCCCAGCTTGAAAAGCCATACTCTCCTGTATATATAATAAGTTTTATCAAAACCGATAATCCGGTCAAAAAACATACAAGACAAAGACCCACGACCCACTTTGCAAATGTTGTTTTTTTAGTTCCATTTACAGAACCTGCAAGCAGACATCCCATACTTGTCTCACTCTCAATAGTAACAATCCTAAACACTATAAAAAGCACCATAAATGCTATTACAAAGTCCGTAGTATCAGTCTGCATAAACAGTTCAATACCCCTTGAAGCTGAATATCTGACCTTTGATGCGTCAAGTTTCTTATAAAGTTTCTTACACTTTGCCCTTACCCTGCTTTGAAAACTATCCTGTTTTTCTGCCAACAGCCCTCCGCTTGAACCATTTTTAAGATTATCAAGATAATTCTTATAACTTTTTATATTTTCAAGTTCCTCAAGTACAGTCTTATTTGCAGCATAAGAACCCGAACCAGTATTCAGACTTTTTTCCTGTTCCTTTTCAAGTTTCTTAACTGCCTTATTTATGTCGGTTTCATATATGCTTTTTGAGATACGGCAGTAGTCCTTTGGCTGACACTTCGCTGCATCCTGCACATTTACCGCATTATAATAAGATATAAAAAACGACAATAATAATATTGCAATAATAATTCGGCAAAAAACATCAAATTTGCACACCTTTTTAAATTCCTGCTTTATCAAACCCATAATAAAATCATCCCCACATTGACTTATACTTCTTCACACCTGTAATATCACCTTTAACAAAATCGTAAAGTGCGATATATGAATACTCCGTTTTCTCTCCCTCCGCATTTGACAGATAAACTTTATCCTCATAAACGGCACAAAGGATATAATCTCCCTGTGCTATTATGTTCATCTCGTCATTTGATGTATCATATCTTAAATAAGTTCTCTTTTTTGTCTTTTTATCATATGACATAAAATACGCATACTGTTTATCCGTGCTTTTTACAGGTATAAGGTTGTCACCGCTTATCTTTTGAGTCTCTCTGGTATTTTCATCATAATATAAATTGTCTTTTCCCGTATTATAAAATAATTTTCCTGAAACATATAAAAGCGTATTATTATTTCCATAACCGTCTAACGAAACTTTTTCTTTTCCTGATTTTACATCAAGACCTTTAACAAATTTACGACTGTGCTTTCTTTCATAATACTTGTCAGACTTATGTTTCAGAACATCTGAATTAGATACATTTGAGCACACATAAGACATATATAATGTATCTTTTCCCATAACCATTCCGTCAAACGAAAAACCGTATGCTTTTGTCTCAAAATAAACATTGCCCTGTTCACTGCCAGTATCATATTTGTATATTCCAAGTGTAGTTTTAGAAGCATCATCAGTATAATTTTTATACATATATGCAATATATACCGTATTGTCATGATACAAAGCCTCAAAAATATAGTTTGCCTTAGGAAGTTTAACAAGTTTTTTCCTGTTTTGTCCCTCAAGATCTTCACTATATAATGAATAATCCTCACCTGTATCCCCAGCACCGATATAATAAATTTTATCACCACGCTTTGCAAACCCTGTGGTGTTTATATTATCTACATATGCCCCACATTCCTCTGTTCTCGACTTTTGATGCTTACAATTCGGTCTTGCACAAATAAGTCCGTCTTCATTTGCAGCATTAGAGCAAAATCTCATATAATTGTCATCTACATACAATATACCATCTTCAAAATACTGCTCTGTATAACCGGTAATGCTGTCATGCAACTGAGCCTTTTGCTCAGATTTTTTATTATCCGTACTTTTCCTGCTGCCAAAGTTTATCTTAACCACGACACACACTAATGCAATTACAACAATACCAACTGCCACAAACAAAAATTTATTATTTTTTCCCGTTCTGTTTTTCAACTTTATACTCCTCCACCTGTGCATTTAACTCTTTTACTAGTCGCTCTGACTTCTTTGTTATTTTTAATTTTATATCATTATACATCTTTTTGCCGAAATCTGCTTTTTGCCAACAGTCCTGATACATTTCTAGTAATTTTGTATAAACCGACAACTCTTTCTTTAAATTACTATAATCCGGATTAAATCCAGCAATAGCCGACTTTACCCTAAGTTTTGATGAAAGACACTTCTTTTTATATACCCTCATATCTGTTGCTTTTGCACCTTTCAGCTGAAAAGTTCCATCACTAAGACCAATCGCCGCAGGCTGATATATAATACCGTTTTTCACTTTATCCTCATCCACAAATCCGTCTGCATCAGTGAGTTTTGATTTATCCGCGTCACCCCATAACAGGATATTTGCAAGGTCATCATCAGTACGCAATGCCTTAAGAAGCAATAATGCCTTATCTTTCTTATCAGAATTTGCACATACGGCAGTTCCGATACCTATATCATTTGAAATAGCAAATTTTCTTTTCTTATATACCATATCTGCATTGCCACTGTCATCCGTAACATTAAACATCATTGCAAACTTACCTGTGTCATACTGTTCTGACTCATTATCATCTGTCACACCATTATCATCCATACCATGTTTAATATACTTCTTAAGATAACATTTATGTAAAAATGATAAATACTCATAAAAACCTTTCGTATTAAAAGGATTAGTTATCTCCCCTGTTTTCACATTATAAAATAGTCCGTCTTTATATGTATAAACTTCTCTTGAAGTCATATCCTGAAAAGAATTTATTGAAGGAAAGCCTAAAATCTTAGCAGCATCTTCCTTAAGCTTAAGTCCGTCCATTATGCTAAGTAACCCTGCCCATGTTCCATTCCATGACTCTATCTTATCCTGAGATATATACTTTTTATTAAAACCAATCACATTTGATGGTGTATATGACATATTTTCATTTGGCAGAAAATAGTTCTTATTATCAATCTTTGCACAGTCCCATATTTCCTTATCGTAAAGCTTATATACTGCATTGCCATCAGATGATACAAGCCACTTTTCCAAAGGATAAAAATATCCTTTCCTGATAAATTCTGTCATCTCGCCGGGATAATTTTCATATTCCCACCCACAAAATGCAATATCCGTCTTTTTTTCTTTGATTGTTTTCTCCAATGCACTATGATATTCCTTCGGACTGTTCTTTACATAATCATTTTTAAGATAATTAAATCTGACAGAAACATCATAACCTTTCTTATACAATGCTTCATTTAGCTTTTTCACATTATCTTCAGGTACTTTTGCCCCATCCTCAAGAGTCCACACAACCTCATTGTCAGATGTCTTTTTATCAGACTTCAAAGGGGCTGTCTTGCTGCCAGCCCCACTTGAATTACATGAAGTTAAAATAAGTGCAGATGTTAAAAATACTGCTACTAATTTCTTTTTCATATATTAATTACTCCTCTTTAATATGCAACTGCTGTATGCCCTGTGCCAGTCGAACCCGCATAACTTGCATAATGTGATGATGAAACACTAAGGCTTATTCCATTATTAACGGCTTTAAACCCAACTTGCGCAATTGAACTATAACTCAATTTACTACTTGTTACAGGTTTTTTCTGTTTACCATTAACAGCACATATATAAGTTGATGTAACTTTAACTTTTATCCATCCATCATTACCTGTAGTTCCAGAAGCACTCGTTCTAGTTATTTCACTATTACAAAATACATTCTTTTCAGAAAGATGTATAATCGTTGATTTAGTCTTTGCACACCCATACTGCGGAACCAACATAATACTTAATGCTACTACTAATGACATAATTACTTTTACTGCTTTTTTCATAAATTTCACTTATCCTTTCTCTCTTAAATTAAATAACTATACATGACCATGTATTTAGATATTACATCTTTTTAATATTTTTGTCAACAATATTTTTATATTCAAAATATTGACTTTTAAATATTTTCTTTTACAATAAATACATATTTAAGTATTATTATAAACTACATATACGAAAAAAAGGAGTTTACCATGATCTTCAAAAATAAACTACGCCGGAAATATATGTCACAAGTCAAGGCATTTTTTCCTGTAAAAGCTAAAAATGAACGAAAATTTTTAAAAATAATATCAAACTCAGTAGATGATTACTGCACAGAACACTCTGATGCAAATATACAGGATATATATGAACAATTTGGTTCTCCCCAGGAAACCATCAATAACTATATAATGACAACCACCGACTCCTTAAAGCCATATTTTAAAAAAGTCAAACGGGCAAGAACTTTTAGATATATCTCAATCATCCTTATAGCCGTTATTATGATTGCTTCAACTCTCGAAGTAATAAAACTGCATAATGACTACAAGACTTTAAAAGATACAGCCATTTACGATTACGAAGAAACCATAGAATAACACAATATAATAAGGAGGGTTAATATGAATTCCGAAAAAAAGACTAAACTATGCAAAGAATATATATCGCAGATAAAATGCTTTTTTCCTGTAATTCGTCAAAATGAAAAGAAATACATAAATTACATTTCAACTTCAGTTAATGATTACTGTATTGATAATCCGGATGCTGCTATAGAAGATTTATACAATATTTTTGGTTCTCCACAGGAAACAATCAACAGCTATATGTCTGAAAATCCAGATAATATTGTACCATATTTTAAAAAAATAAATGTTAAAAAATGGATAATCAGAATTTTGACATTTTCGCTAATTGCATTTTTAATTGTCACCTCAGCGTCAATTTGGTACTATCACAGAGCCGATCAAATTTTTGAATATGAAAAAAATTTAATTGAACAACTTAACAACAAATAAATTACAAGGAGTCAAAATCATGAAAAATATTATTACTATTATAACCACTTTAGCCATTATATTAACTGCACCGGTAAATGTTTCTGCACAAATGACAAACAGCACAGATTTTAATTCTCAAATCATATATTTAGAAAATGGTGACTATCTTGAAACAAAAATTCAAAGCGAGCAAACAAAATTACCACTTTCTGAAATCAGCTTATTTACAAGAAGCACAAAACAGATTACAAAGACAAAAACCAGCACATATAAATCAGCTAGCGGTAAAAGTATGTGGTCAGTATCAATTACAGGTACATTTACCTACAATGGTTCAAGTGCAAAATGTGTATCATGTTCACATAGCTCAAAAACCTATACCACAAACTGGACTATAAAATCCATATCATCATCAAAAAAAGATAACTCTGCCACTGTAAATGCTGTTGTCGTTCATACATACAATAATACTTGCAAAACTAACATAAATAAAAATGTTACGATAACCTGTTCTAAAAATGGTACAATCTCATAAAAACTATTGACATTATGCTTGTTTTTATATTACATTATTGTATCATAATGTATGTGCATAAATTTTGCACACAGCAGAGTTTCAAAGAAACTCTTAATATGAACGCATAAGCGTTCATTGTATCATATTAAAAAATATTATTTAAGGAATGGCAGGGATTTTATGGCTGCAAAGAATACACTTACAACCGGCATTGCAGAATTATTAATACTATCTATATTAAATGAAAAAGACAGCTACGGATATGAGATTTGCAAGATTATCAAAGAAAATTCTGATGGTCTTATCTCTCTCTCATATAACACAACATATGCTGCAACCTGCAAGATGATTGATAGCGGTCTTGTTACTGAAAAAAATGTAAAGGTTGGAAAAAAACGCACTAGGATTTATTTCCATCTCGAAGATAAGGGGCGGGACTACTACAACAAACTATACGAAACTTATCAAAATATGTCACTGGGCGTTGATAAGATTTTTCACAGTTTAAAAGAACAAAACGAGGAGTAAACATTTCATTTTATCGCTGTTCATTTGCACATAGCTTTATATCACTGACTACAAAGCTATGTGCAATTTTTTATTACTGACACTCTCACGAAGTATTTTTTATGTTCCAGGAAACTTCTCGTTTCCTGGAACATAAAAAAAAGAATCGCCTGGAGAAGCGATTCTTAAAGGAGAAGGTATGAAAAAAATTTAAGCACTTATCAAATGATTCCGTTTCATTTGATGGTTATATATTACCTAACTATTATGAATATGCAATGTTGTTTTTGTTAATAGTTTGTGAACATTAGCATAACATTTTATTACAGATATTGTCTTTTGTGTATTTTATCATTATTTTTGTGTATTTAATCTCATTTTTTTACTTTCTAAAGAGATTGCAACAGTTCAAACTTTTGTCTGATACGAACTTTTTCAATTTTTTTCAAAAAAAGCTTGCTTATTCCCTAAGGTTATATGGTAATTTTATTACAGATACCAAAAACAACAGTTTAATATCAGTCAGAAATGAGGGATTATTATGAAAATCAAAGAATTATCAAATTTACTTAATGTCAGTCAGAAAACCATACGCTACTATGAAGATTGTGGATTTATAATGCCACTTACACAAAATAAATCAGGCAGAATTTTCAGAGATTATGACGAAGCAGCAATAACCCAGTTGAAAACAATTATCGGACTGCGCAAGCTCCGTTTTTCCATTGATGAAATAAAAGCTTTATTTGCTGAACCTGAAAAGCTTGCTGAAATATGCAATACGCACAGAAATAATCTTGAACGTGAAATCGGCGTTATGACTCAGATATGCAAACTTCTTGATGATGTTGATTTTAGCCATATAAATGAAGCCAAAGACCTTACTGAACAAGTTGAAATGCTCCGCCGTGAAACTATACTTGATGACTATTTTTCCGATTATGACCTCAGCACTTTTGATGAACCTTTTACCGATTATGATTTACGCAAACAAAAAACTGATGAACACAAGGAATATTCAAAATTGGTTGCATCCAGCTATTATTTCGCACATCCAAAAGTAAAAAGCAATCTTCAGGGAGGTGCTATAGGAATTCCAAGATAATGTATAAAAAGGCAAAAACAGTGTTTTACCTCTGCAAGAATCGCTCTATGATCCAAGCAATTTCCTATTACTTAAAAAGCCAGCCCGGCAGACAAACCGCCGGGCTGGTTATAATCAAGCTTATATTTCTGATACGCTCTACGACTTGCTCATAACACTATCAATTTATTATATGTAGTTTGTGAACAATGCCATAATATTTTATTATGCATTTAATTTTTCGTGTATTTTATCATTGTTTTTGTGTATTCCAGACAATTTTCTCCCCTATGAAATCATAAATTTTTTGCTGTTCTTTTAATATTTTAAAAATAATCATACCTATTAAAATTCCAATTCCATTAAGTATAATATCGTCCACATCAAATATTCTGCTCGGATAAGACAGCAGTGTGTCAATGATAAGCTGTATTATCTCAATCCCAAATGAAAATAATATTGATTTAAAAAATAATACTTTATAATTAACTTTTTTACTTAAATACCCTATAAGAACAGGCATTGGCATTAACAGTATAATGTTTCCTATCAACTGTATATTTATAATTCCACTATTCTTAACAATATCAATAATATCTTTAAAGGGTATTAACTGGCAAAAATCCAAGATGCTGTTTTTACCAGTTCTCATTTCAGACGGAATTATTCTGATAGGAAAAATCGTTACACTTATCAGCAACATGATATATAACTCAATAATCCCTATGTAACACAGTCTAATCCTGTGTTCTCTTTTTATAATCCTGACTAAAAATGTTATGATAAAAACAACCAAAAACGCTACACAAAACAACGGTGGATGTATCGCAATCGTAAACATGGCTTCTCCCTCCCTCAAAATTCTGTTAATATCTTTAAGCAACGCTTTAATTATATCATTAATAATCAATCTTTTTCAATAATATTTTTATTATCAAAGCATTTTAATAGAGTTATAATATAACTTTATCATTAAATCAAAAAGAACCATCATATCAAAAGATACAATGGTTCTTTTTTCAATTGTGTAAATCACACAAAAATTAGTCTGTTGTATAAGGCATAATTGCAACGTGTCTTGCACGCTTAACTGCAACTGTTAAAGCTCTCTGATGCTTAGCACAGTTTCCTGTAATTCTTCTAGGAAGAATTTTTCCTCTTTCAGAGACATATCTCTTTAACTTGTTTACATCTTTATAATCAATTACATCATGCTCTTTATCTGCACAAAAAGCACAAACCTTTTTTCTTCTACGCATAGGTCTTCTTCTTGCGCCATCTCTATCGCTCTTATTGTAAGCCATGTCGAAATCCTCCTTAATTTTTCCGTAATGTTTTGATAAACATTAACACTTAAATGGTAATTCCTCTTCGATGGCATCCGGAATGTTCATAAATCCGTCACCTGCTGCCTGAGTAGGTTCCGGTCTTGTTGGAGCTGCGGCCCCAGCCTGCTGGTATCCACCGCCTGCATTCTCTGATGCTGCTGCCTTACTCTCAGCAAATTCCTGTTCCTCTACAACTACATCTGTTGTATAAACACGATTGCCATCTTTGTTTGTGTAGCTTCCTGTCTGGATACGACCTGTTGCTACAATCTTTGTGCCCTGATGAAGATATCTCTCTGCAAACTCTGCACCTCTGCCAAATACTACGCAGTTGATAAAGTCTGCTGTCTGCTCATCTCCCTGGCGTCTAAATCTACGATCTACTGCAAGTGTATATCTTGCAACGGCTGTCTGATTTTCTCCCGCTGAATATCTTATCTCAGGATCTCTTGTCAGACGTCCCATTAAAATAACCTTATTCATGAAGGAAACACCTTCCTTTCTTATGCTTCCTGTCTAACGCATAAGTATCTGAGAACATTGTCCATGATGCGGACTGCCTGCTCAAGCTGTGCAGGAACATCTGCTTCTGCATCAAACTGGATGAAGTAGTAGAATCCTTCTTTCATATGCTGAATTTCGTAAGCAAGTTTCTTCTTGCCCCATTCCTCAACATTTGTAATGTTACCGCCGAATTTTGTGACATATTCTTTTGCCTTCTCGACAGTAGCTACTCTTGCATCGTCCTCGATCTTTGCATTGACAACTAATGCTAATTCATATTTGTTCATAGCTGTCTGTACCTCCTTTTGGTCTCTGGCTCTCTTCATGACGCCGACTTTGTGTGATAATTCAAAATCGATGTGTTTCAACACACTTTGTCCTAACAGAAAAGAGCAAGGAAAAATTTAACGTATCACAGTTTCTTATCATACCACATTTTTTTATCTCATGCAAGCATTTTTTCATACGAAACCTCTAAAACCTTTTTCTACCTGTTTTCTCGGAAGCATAACCTGATGATTGCAGCCGGTGCAGCAAAGTCTTATATCCATTCCGACACGCTTTATCTCCCATGCGTTTGTTCCACAGGGATGCGGCTTTTTCATCTTTATTATGTCGCCTATCTTAAGTTCAACCTTGTCTGCCATCTTTACTACTCCTTCATCTCAACATTTTGAATTTCATTTATCCAGTCATAGTAAGCCGTTGTATCTTTTGTCACAGTGCTCATTTTTATTCTCTTTGCACTAAACAATGTGGCTTTTTGTTTTTGAAATACCGGCACTTCTACTGCCTGCTCAAGTATGTTGTTAAAGACTTTTTTATAAAGCTTTTGTTTTCTCCCCATTTTTACGGTGGCATCGGTCTTTTTAAGATATGTTGAAAATTCAGGTATCTTAATTCCAAACATATTTGTCTTTGACATATATTTTTTATAGAGGCTGTATCCGTATGATGTATCTGTTTCAGCACACCACAACTGTGCTTTATTTATAAATTTCTTTGAATTCATCTGTTTTTTTGTTACTGATACAATCTTAAGGTTAACCCCTATATCTTTAAGCAATGCAGATGTTTCTTTTATCATCGGATAGAGCATATTTTTTCTTCCATTTTCAACATATATCCTGTATGTTTTAGATGCTCCCACCGGAATACTTTCCAAAACACCGTCTTTAAATGTGTATCCTGCTTTTTCAAGATATTTAGTGGCTGCATCCTTGACCGCTATCCTTTTATCTTCGTCTGTCATATCATCATTATATATTTCTTCGCCATCTATTGTGTCACTGTATGCCCTATTATAATCCTCATCACCTGTATTTGGTGAAAGCCATGATTCTGATGTGTAAGGATAATTTAATATCTTTACCTTACCTGCAAGTTCTTCTGCCCTCTGTATCCTCTGTGCACTTATAGCAGAAGCTATCGCTTTCCTGAGTGCTTTTGACTGTTCAGACTCACTCTTGTTTGCGACACGCACATTCTTTGCATTTATTCCTACATAACTGAATTTCTTATCAGAAGTAAAACTTGTATTTATATCTGAACCGTATAATTTCCCATTTGAGTTCGCTTTTGCTATCCACTCAAGGTCATCTCCGCTGATGTTTCTGTCCAATACATCAACTGTTCCCTCCGTTACCTCTGTCACTTCCGCAACATGATTAACAGTTTCTTCGTCAGATGCATTTTCGTCTTTTGCCTTATCGTCTCCTGCTTTGGCATCTTCATTGTTGTCCTGAGTCTTTTCATCTTCACCTGCTGCTTCTGCCTTTTTTTCCTCCGCTATAACTTTAGCAACACGCTTGTTTGCTTTTTTTAGAATACCTGACATTTCCTTTATCTGCACAAATGCCGTTTTAGGACAGCCGTTAAAATAAAGCTCATTGTAGGTGTAATAAACTATCTTTTTTTCGTATTTTACATATCTGTACGGTCCTGCTCCCATAGGAGATCTCTTATTCGCACGAACTGATGATATATCACCTTTTTTAAATCCAAATCTGCCTTTTTTATAATTATATTTCGACTCATCACCATAATAATGCAGCGGACATATCGGTATTTGCAATGCTTTTATTGTATCATCACTGTAACCGTCTGTTGTCAGGGTAAGACTGTATTTTCCGGTCTTTCTTATTCCTGATATTTTTCTGACTTTTTTATTTTTCCTGTATTTTTGAAGTCCCGTTATTTTCTGTTTACCTATCTTCTCATCGCCCTTATAAGATTTATCACAAAATGCATATAACGAAAAAATAACATCATCTGCCGTTACATTTTCGCCGTCACTAAAAAGCAAATCATCATCAAGCTTTATCGTATAAACCGTTCTGTTTTTCTTCTTTCTATACTGTACCGATATATCAGCGGGACCATAATAAGTGTACCCATTATCATTGTAGAGCCTTACTTCTCCCTCGACACCTTTATAAACCGGTTTTCCTGCTCTGTCATTTGTGACAAGATATGCCTGTGTAAGTCTTACTACCTCTTTGTCACCTGCACTTTTAGCACTAAACGGATTAAAGTTTTTATTTAACTTATCACAGCCTATCACTATAGGCGAATCTGCCTGTCCATCACCTTTTCCGCCCGCCTGTGCACTTCCTTTTTTTGTTGAAATTGTCACCTTTGGCTTCGGCTTTGGCTCTTTTTTAACTTTCTTTCCACAACCTGTCATACCTAATATCATAGAAAGGCATAAAATTACACTTATCGTCTGTTTTATTTTACTTCTCATCTTCCACCTCTGAATTTATTTTAGCATTTGCAAAAATGTTATGATTTTTATATCAAGCAGATGCTTGCAATCGAAGCAGCAGACCTGCTTAATAGTATTAAATCTTCAAAAAAGCAAACGGGTCATTTTTATCACTGTGAAGAAAATTTATAAGAAGATATGCACCTCTTATAGTCGCAATCTCCTCTTTCAATATCTTCTTTACCATTGCCTTATCTGCAATAACCACCTCAATGTCCTCTGATGCTTCATTGCCTGAATTAGACGGCTCGCCTGTGGCAAAACCAAACACGGCAGTATCACATTCATCTGACATACCCTGATTTTGCGTAAATGGTCTTTTAAGACAGTCATCATAATCGGTAAACGGCTCAAATGTAAGCCCTGTCTCCTCTTTCATCTCCCTTATTGCAGTCTGCTCAGATGTTTCGCCCTCATCAATAAGACCAGCCGGAAGCTCATAAATATACTTGTTTATAGGATATCTGTACTGTCTCACAAGAACAATCTTCTCCGGATCATCCTTAAGCACCGCATAAATAACCGTACCATCTGCTTTCAGTTCACCCGTCTGGCACATAAGGTCACCGTCTTTTCTTCTCGTTGCAAAATAATACGGATGCTCCCTGCCATTCCTATCCACGGCATTTAACTCGTACATATTCAAAAATTTATTGTCCGTCTGCTTCTTCATACCTCTTACATGTTCTCTATCACTCATATTAATCTCCTTCTAAAAATCCTACTACACTTCTTATCCAAATTCATATATCTGCGAAACTTTCTTTATATAAAATTAAATTATGCAGCTATAACACAACCTATAATCAGTTTTGCAGATACAAATCAGTGCATAATAATGTCCGCATATCTTCCATTAGTGACTTTCACAAGATCATCCGGTTTCAAAATTATCTGGAGTCCTAATCTTCCTCCACTGACAATTATCTTCTCATGCTCTTTTGCACTCTCATTTATGACCGTCGGATAATTTTTCTTCATTCCTATCGGTGTGCAGCCGCCTCTTATATATCCCGTAACGGCATTTATGTCTTTTACATGCACCATCTCTATATTCTTCTCACCGACTTCTTTCGCAGCTTTCTTCATGTTTATCTCTTTGTCAACAGGAATCGCAAAAACATAATATTTGCCGCTTTTTCCGACCGTAACGAGCGTCTTAAAACTCATATCATAACTCTGTTCAAGCATATCTGCTATCGACACGCCATCCTTAAAATCATCACATTCGTATTTGTTAAGTTCATATTCAACCTTATTTCTGTCTAGAATACGAACTGCATTTGTCTTAACTTCCTTACCCATTTTATCTCACGCCTTTCAATTTTATTGATAATATTTTTATCTGAACGCACTGTAGGAACTGCCCTTTTTCATTGCTTTTCTGCAATCTGAAAGTTCACTTACCGTCACTAGCTGATACCCTCTTTTTACAAGTGTCGGTATTATCTTTTTCGATGCATCTGCCGTACTTTTGTATAAGTCATGCATAAGAACAATATCACCATCTTTAATATTTTTCAAGACGGCATCTGTCACCATTGCGGCATTTCTGTTCTTCCAATCCTTGGTATCAAGCGACCATATGATGACTGGTGTGTTTATTATCTTATCAATAACAGCACTATGATTTCCTCCGGGCGGTCTGGTAATGATAGTCTTTTTCCCAATTACTTTTTTAAGAACATTGTTTGTGCCGTTTATCTGTTTTTTTATCTCTGCCCTGCTGCATCCGGTAAGAATTTTGTGTCCATATGTATGATTTCCAATCTCACAGCCCATCCTGTCAATCTTTTTAACGATGCTCTTATACGATGCTATCCTGTTTCCAACCTCAAAAAATGTTGCAACTGAATTATTCTTTTTCAATATATTAAGAATGGTATTTGTATTTTTTGACGGACCGTCATCGTATGTAAGTGCAACAAGTTTCTTTTTTGTATTAATCTTTCTATACAATGCCCCGGACTTTCTAAAATAGCACATATATCTGCCTATCTTCTTTTTGCTGCATACCTTGACACCGTTTTTTCCAAAATAATATTTCTTTCCGTTGATATTCACAAATCCCGTGTACATCACACCACTGCTTGTAAAATAATAACCTTTTCCGTTGATGTTCCTATAGCCTATCGCCGCCGCTCCATTGCTTTTGAAGTAGTATTTCTTTCCATCTATCTTCATCCACTTGTTTTTTACCATTTTTCCATCTTTATAATAATACCTGCCATTTGCATTTACAACAAATCCGTTCTTACTGCTGTTAGGACTTTTTGTCGGCTTTACTGTCGGTTTGATAGTAGGTGCAACCACATAATCAGGTTTTATCGTCGGTGCTATTATGACACCGCCCGATGTTGTTTCAGACGGCTCTGCCGCCCCCGGTGTCGCTGTCTTTGTAACAGGCATTTCTGTCTGTATAGCTGCATCACTTGCCACCTGTGCCGTATTTACCATATTTTCAGAGTATGCAAAAATATGTTTTGGTGATATTTTTTTGTTAAAACCGCCGCTTACCGTCACGACCATTGCAATGCACAACACAATGCATATTATTTTTTTCTTTCTATTCATAAAATTCCTCCTAAAATCAAAGTTAAGCAGATACTTACAATCCGCTCTGCTCCTGCCTGATAGTGTTAAAATAAATTCATTAAAGCATAAACTGACAGCAACTATCAAATTTGTGCAATATCAGTCAGAACTTATCTTCTCAAAAATCAAAATCTCCTGATATATCAGCAAACATAAATTCCACAAGTTTATCCATATCATCATAAATGATACTTCCAAGCCACAATTTTACTGTCATTGCCGTTAATGATGACACAGGCAATACTTTAAAATTTAATTTATCATAAATCTTTACACTGTCATAATCAACGCTGTCACCCGCCCCATATATAAATACAGGGATATTTCTCTTTATTGTTTCAGCCGCAAACTCCTCAAGCCCCGGATTTTTGCTGCACATAGTTCCTGAATGGTAAGTAAGATGAATAACCGCTTTCACATCATCAGACAAAAGCCCGTATGCCATCCCCGGAAAAGGCTTTATAATCTGTATGTCCGAAAAACTTTTGTCAATATCTGCCTTTTTCAATATAATATCGGCTATATCAGGTTTTTTAAACAATGCAGGTTTTTCTTTTGATTTATCTGTAAATGTTCTACTATATTCTTCTGATTTATCGTCTTTTATCGTCATGTCATTTTCTGATGATTTATAGTCTGCTTTCGTATATGTTTTGTTCTTTCTATATAAATCAACTTTTGTATTTTTGACAAACTTACCATCTTTAAAACAACCATACTCAGAATTTTTTACGCTGAATACATCATCAGTGTACGCACAATGCTCCATCACTCTTGTTCCACGGTGAATACGCTGTACATCGCCCGTATTATAATAGGAAACAAATAAACCGTTTCCATATCTGCCTTTGACAAATTCCACGGCATATGCGAAATTGATAAGTCCGTTTGCACGCTTATCCTCAAGCACATAGTTTGAGGATACCAGCACTATCGGTATCGATACATCGTCAAACATATAGCCAAGCATAGCCGAAGTGTATTGCAATGTATCAGTCCCGTGCGTAATAATTATCCCATCGTATTTTTCTGACTCAATCTGTTCCTTTATATATTTTGCAAGAAAAAGCATTGTTGAGCAGGTATTATTTTCACTCAGTTCCTGATACGGTGACTCCATAACAAACTCTATTTTTTCAGTTTCAAGTCCCGAAAACAATGAACCTGCACATTCATCATCTTTAGTTTCTCCTGCCTTGCTGCTTTTTATCTTCTCCTCGTACATATTAATAAGCCTGTATTTTTTATCAGCATCAGGTGCGGCATAGCCGTCTGTAATCGTACTTCCAATAGTTCCACCTGTAAAAGCGACCAATACTTTCAAAATCCAAACCTCCGTTTTTCGCTTTTTAAGACATTGTACCCTATTTTCAGCAAAAGGTCTATTAAATCTTGTCGAACATATGCAGTCCGTCAGATTTTCATAATATACTCTGCTGCTTGCTCATAACACTATTAAAAATTAACTTTTTCTTATCATTCCAAATATTTACTTAATCATGCACAAATCCACTTGTTTTGATTTATTTTTGTGGTATATTTGTAATATAATGCAAGAGGCAAAACACCTTTTGGCACAAATATAATGATATATCAATTTTTTGGAGGTAGCATTTTGAGTAATAATATTTTATCAAATTTAGAACCAAAATCAGTATTTAATTATTTTGAACAGATATGCTCTATACCACACGGTTCAAGAAACACTAAGCAGATAAGCGATTTCTGCGTTTCTTTTGCCAAAGAGCACAATTTAAAATATTCACAGGACGAGTCTAACAATATCATTATCTGGAAAGACGGAACAAACGGGTATGAAAACTCTCCATCCGTTATCATCCAGGGGCATCTTGACATGGTATGTGAGAAAGAGCATGACTGTGATATAGACTTTGAAAAAGACGGACTTTCCCTTATCGTTGATGGGGACGATATTCATGCCGACCGCACAACCCTCGGCGGTGATGATGGTATTGCTGTCGCTTTTGCACTTGCAATACTCGATTCAACAGATATTCCTCATCCTCCTATCGAGGCTGTTTTTACTGTTGATGAAGAAATCGGTATGCTCGGAGCCGCAAGTCTTGACTGTTCCCCTCTAAAATCAAGAATAATGTTAAATCTTGACTCAGAAGATGAGGGTTCACTTCTTGTAAGCTGTGCCGGCGGTGTTTCTACTACTGCACATCTCCCTCTCACATTTGAAAAAACAAATGGACTTACGGCTGAGATTACAATTTCAGGTCTTGTCGGAGGACATTCAGGTACAGAGATAAACAAAGACAGGGCAAACTCAAACAGACTTATGGGAAGAACTTTATATGCTCTTTCTAAGAAATATGATTTTAGTCTTGTGAGTGTCAACGGTGGTCTTAAGGATAATGCCATACCTAACAAGACAACTGCTATTCTTATTCTGACAGACGCCGGTGTAAAAGATGCTTTTTCTTCTTCAGTCTCAGAAATGAACGATACTTACAAACATGAATATGCTGTCACAGACCCATCACTTTCAGCCACGGTATCATTTAGCGACAACACTTCCGCCGATGCAATGACAAAACAGTCTACTAAAGCGTTTATCACAGCTCTTGTAAATCTTCCGGGTGGTGTTCACCGCATGAGTCACGATATTGACGGGCTTGTTCAGACTTCCCTTAACATGGGCATATTAAAAACCACTGAAAATGAGATGCAGGCAAGCTTTTCTATCAGAAGCAGCGTAAGCAGTGAAAAGTTTATGCTTATGGATATGATTTCATGTCTTATGGACTCACTTGGCGGCTATATCACAAACTTTGGTGAATATCCTGCATGGGAATTTAAAAAGGAATCACATCTTAGAGATGTAATGTCTGAAGTATTTGAAGAACAGTACGGTTACAAACCTATTATCAATGCACTTCATGCCGGTGTTGAGTGTGGTCTTTTCTCTGAAAAACTTCCCGGACTCGACTGCGTATCATTTGGTCCTGCAATCTATGATATTCATACGGCTAAAGAAAGACTTTCAATAGAAAGTGTCATAAGAACATGGAAATTTACGCTTGAAGTTTTAAAACGACTTAAATAATCATACACCCTTCACTCATATGTATAACGAAATGTTCGTATAACGAAACATTCGTATAACGAATTGCTCGTATAAAAAAGAGTCCCCATTGGTTTGATCCAATGGGGTGGGGTTGAGGGGTATATCTCTTCGTTGCTCTGTTGCAACTATGTCATTAGCTTATTTATATGTCAGATTTTTATATCTTATCTCTCTGACAATTATTATTATACATATTTTTTCAGAAATTGCACCCCTTTTGTAAAATAAGACAAGTTTTTGTAAAATATTACATTTTTCTTCTTTTTTCGGATGCAATCGGCTTGCAAAAATATACATTTTCTCAGGTAAATTTATAAGACTATCACCCGATTTTGTAGGCGTTGTATTTCTCTAGTAATATGTCCGGGTGATAGGAAAGTTTTGCTTTTCTTAAGCCTTCTTCTCCATCATCTTCCTCTCTGTTTACATATTTATAACCCTGACATTCATGCAATACAAATTGTTTATTTATCATAGGGTATGCACCCTGAACATCAGCGTATGCCTTTTCAAAATGAACAACAAATGTATCATCATTTAACGGCTCACCAATCTCAAATGCAACGACCTCGCCATATTTTTTCAGCACACCGCCGACAAGTCCAAGCCTTTTATAATCAATCAGTGCACCTTTTACAACATCATATTCATCCTGCACTTCCTGACTCCATGCATCATCATCATACTTTTTCTGAATCCAGTTATTGTTCATATCTATACATTCATGTAAATTTTCACTGTTAAGCTTTTCATATTCCCAATCATCATCATCCATAAATCTCGCAATATGATTTCTCTTCCCATGAAATTTCTTTCCTGAGAGATTTGCAAGATGCTCTGTCTCGTAGATATAATCAAACATATCCCTGTCAGCCTCGTATCTGAAGTGTTTCGGATACCACTCCTTAAGCTGTTCAACTTCGTAATCGAGCAGTCCATAAAGGTGTATCTGCTCTCCCTTAGCCTGACCATATAAAAACAACTGCTCCAATGCTTTCTTTTTATCTCCGTTTCCAATAGGAAAAACATACATAGCATCATTCTCGGCATAATATCTCAAAATGACACAATCGCCCTCCGTGGCTATCTGGGTCGGAAAATATTTTCTCCATAAATAATTGTTGGCAAAACAAAACTCGCAGGCTTTTTTATTATCTTCCCTGAACTTTTTGCCAAGCCAATCCCTGTCACTAAGTTCTATATCTCTAAAAATCATTCTAATCTCCATTTCCGGTTACTGGTAAATTTCTATATTATTTTATCCCTGCATCCTACTATTATATACATTTAACACATTCTTGCAAGTGCAAAACTTCGTTTTTTCGACACTATACACTTGTATGCTATTTATGCCCGTCATGTGCACAATGCATATCTACACCAATGGTAAACTTATAGCATGACTTCTCCGATATTATATATAGGTTATATTTTGCATTTTATTGAAATTTTTAACAGGTGATTGCGAAACTATCAAAAACTGAAATTAACACAGCATATAATTGGTTTTGCAAATGACTATTTATTTTTTAATCATATAAGGAGGATTTACACATGGCTATAGATTATTCAATTACAAAGTCATATGATATGTATTTTCGTGATTTCTACTCGATTGACAGAAATGCTTCAAAAAGTGAACAGCGTGCTTCATATAAAACAAATAAACTCGCTAAAGCAGACTCAAGTGCAATGACAAAGATTTCAAAAACACTTCGTAAAATGGATTTTTCACAGGACAACGGCAATGATATATTTTACACAGTAAAATCCTTTGTAAATGCTTACAACAATCTTATGGAAAGTTCGGGCTCATCAAACGAGTATGATATATCGCATCCTGAAAAATTTCTCAAAAGTCTTACAAAAGACCAGGAAAAGGCTCTTTCTGATATTGGAATTACAATATCGGCATCAGGCAAGCTCAAACTGGACGAGGATAAACTTATGGAAACTAAACCTGCCAAAATTGGTAAATTATTCTCAGAAGACAGTGAATTTACGAAAAAAATAAACTTCTATGCAAACAAAATTTACCGTGCATCAAACCGCATAGATGTGACATTGTAGGTTATTAAGTTAAAATTTAAAACAAATATTGGAAGTTTTTGGGACTCGTTTATCTTATTGGATTTCATTCAAAAAGTACCAATCGCTTTCAGATTTTGCTTACTTTCCGGCTAAAGACAAAAATACATCATTTACTTTTGTCTCAACAAAAAAGTACCATCAGGACGACCACTTACCCGTCTGTCCCGATGGTACTTTTTTATATTAAATATGCTTTTTTGGTATCAAAACCCATGCACGCTCAAATCTGTTTATAATTAAACAAGTTTAGCTACATTAAGTTTAACTCCAGGTCCCATTGTAGAAGCAAGTGTAAAGCTTCTGTAGTACTGACCCTTTGCTGAAGCCGGCTTAGCCTTTGTGATAGCTGCGATCAATGTGTTTACATTGTCTGTAAGCTGCTCTTCAGTGAAAGATACTTTTCCTACAGGAACATGAACGATATTAGCCTTGTCAAGTCTGTACTCGATCTTACCTGCTTTGATATCGTTTACGGCTTTTGTTACATCCATTGTAACTGTTCCAGCCTTAGGGTTTGGCATTAAGCCCTTTGGTCCAAGTACACGACCAAGACGACCAACAACACCCATCATGTCAGGAGTAGCTACAACTACATCAAACTCAAACCATCCATCGTTCTGAATCTTTGGTACGAGTTCCTCGCCACCTGCATAATCAGCACCTGCTGCTAATGCTTCGTCTACCTTGTCACCCTTAGCGAAAACAAGAACTCTTACTTTCTTTCCTGTTCCGTGTGGTAATACAACGGCACCACGAATCTGCTGATCTGCATGACGTCCGTCTACACCAAGTCTGATATGAGCTTCAACTGTCTCATCAAACTTTGCTGTAGAAGTTTTCTTTACAATACCTACTGCTTCTGCAACATCATACTGCTGAGTCTTATCGTACAACTTAGCAGCCTCTACATATTTCTTTCCTCTTTTCATAATAATAAAACCTCCTGGTGGTAGTAACGGCGGGTTCTAAGACATACCGGAATTTTATGTATGTCGCCTCCCACAACGTTCAATCTATAACAAATCTTCCTATGCGATATTCTTTTTAAATATTATACCTGATTTTTGCTTATTATTCCTCTACAGTAACACCCATGCTGCGTGCTGTACCAGCGATCATGCTCATAGCAGCTTCAAGGTTTGCAGCATTTAAGTCAGGCATCTTTGTCTCAGCAATTTCCTGGACCTGTGCCTTTGTGATTGTAGCAACCTTAGTCTTGTTAGGAACACCTGAACCAGACTGGATGTTACAAGCTTTCTTTATAAGAACTGCTGCCGGTGGAGTCTTTGTGATGAAGCTGAAGCTCTTATCCTGATATACAGTGATAACAACAGGAATAATCATTCCTTCCTGTCCAGCCGTCTTAGCATTGAACTCCTTTGTGAACTGTACGATATTAACTCCGTGCTGACCAAGAGCAGGACCAACAGGTGGTGCTGGTGTTGCCTTTGCTGCAGGAATCTGTAATTTAATATATCCTTCGACTTTCTTAGCCATTTTTAATTTACCTCCTAAATAATAAATACATGGTAACAATCTGAAACTGCATTGCTTTAATTAGTCACAAACTTTTACATCATTAAAGCTCAATTCAGTTGGTGTCTCACGACCAAACATATCAATATTTATCGTGACTGTTTTGTTCTTGAGATCTATCTGGCGAACAATACCAACCGTATCTTCCCAGATGCCCGATGTGACGATTACAGAATCGCCTATGCTAAATGGAGCTTCAGCTACCGAACTCATAAGTCCCATGCTTGCCACTTCCTCATCCGTAAGTGGAACCGGCTTTGATCCCGGACCAACGAATCCTGTAACACCGCGAGTATTTCTGACAACATACCATGTATCATCATTCATAAACATCTTTATCAAAACATATGCAGGGAACATTTTCTGCTGAACAAGCTTTTTGCTGTCCTTTCCTTCCCTTTCAACCTCTTGCATAGGTACATATACCTCTAAAATCTGATCTTGAAGATTACGATTTACGATAGTATTCTCTATGTCTGCTTTTACTTTATTCTCATACCCTGAATAAGTATGAGCCACATACCAACGCGCTTCTGTATCTGCCATAATCTATCACCTTAACCCATCTGAATAATCTTATCAAGGCCTGTCTTGATAACAAAATCAAGCAGAGCAATGATTGCGCCCAAAATAACTGTTACAATAACTACCGCAGTAGTTTCTTTGATGGTTGTCTCCTTGTCAGGCCATACGATTTTCTTGAACTCTGACTTTAATGAACGGAAAAAACCACCTTTTTTTCTCACAGATTTATCTGTTGCAGATTTATCTTTTACAGGCTTGTCTGCTTTTTTTGTATCAACAGCATTGTCTGCCTGTTTATTTTCTGCAACTGCTTCGTTCTGTAATACTTCTTTGTTTTCGGAATCTCCCATAACTGCCTCCTACTGTAACAAGCATTGCTTGCATATTTACTAAGACTTATTTTGTCTCTTTGTGCATTGTGTGCTTTCTACAGAATCTGCAATACTTCTTTGTTTCCATTCTGTCAGGATGATTTCTCTTTTCCTTAGTAGTATCATAGTTACGCTGCTTACATTCTGTACATGCTAATGTAATTTTTACTCTCACAGGTTTCACCTCCATATAATATTTTGTGTTACGATTAGTTCTGTTTTCATGGCTTTTTACCATGACCTTTTTCTTAATATCGCTAAAGAATTTTAGGCATAAAAAAAAGACCTGTTACATCGCTTATCAAATATATCACAAAAATGCACCCCTCGTCAAGTGGTTTTTGGGGAATTTGTAACTGGTTGTAACAGTTCACGGACGCTTAGAATGGATTGTGGTATATTTTTACATATTTTCTAATAAATACTAAATGTTATATTATTAAAATGTTTTATATTTTTTGTATCTGCTTTTATATACACTTTAATATTACAAACTCATTTGTCAGTATTTCACTTAAAAGATAATGAGAAGTTTATGTATGAACAGTAACGATTATTTTTATCTTTTTAGTATAATTTTTTTCTTTTACACTTTTATATAGATATTTTTTTGTATATAATAATACTTGCTTTTTGTTATACACTCAATATATAAAATAGTATTTGCTATTTTTTTGCAATTCACACGATATATAAGTAGTTTTGCAATCACCAAGCACCTATCTACTTATTATAGGCATTTGCGAAACTATCATAAACCTTGATTAAATTGTGCAGATATAACAAATAATGTTAGTCGGCATTTTTGTCGTCGTCAGCACTTAATCAGCGTTTTTTGCTGATTTATGTACTGCTACGAACGACAACATAGCGAAAGCGTGCCGACGGTATTATTTGTTATAGCTGTGCAATTAACACAACATACAATTAGTTTCGCAAATACCTACCATTATTTATAATGAAAGGATTTTAAACATGAATTTACAAGACGCAAAAAAACGCAATGACATTATACTTATCATATGCGTTGTCGTCGCCGCTGTCATTTGTTTTACGGCTTACAAGTTATATTTTAATAAATCAGGTAAGTTTGTCACAGTTAAGGTTGATGGCAAAGTTACCGCTTCTTATCCAATTGATGTTGACAAGACCGTTACGATAAATGGGGTAAACGGCGGTAAAAATGTTCTTAAAATAAGCAGCGGTACTGCCGACATGACCGAAGCCGACTGCCCTGACCAGACCTGTGTTAAAAAGCACAGTATAAGATATGAGGGCGAGACTATCGTGTGTCTGCCGCATAAAGTCGTGATTTCCATTGACCATTCTTCTAATGACAAGACAGATGATGATGCACCTGACGCTGTAGTTAAATAACAAAAAAAGCCCCATCACCCAAGGGTAATGAGGCTTTTCTTCGTATCTTACCAGACAATCAGCAATAGTAATTAAACAACATTCCGCTATAAAGCGAAGTGATATAGGAATAACCCACACCTTCTTTTGTGTAGTTTGGGTATGAGACAAGAAGTTTGTCTACATACTCCATAGGGTCAAGTTTTACACTCTCGCTTTTACCGAGCAGGCGTTTTGATAAATCCGAATCTGATGCAAAAAGCTTCTGCATATCTCCATCGTTAATCGCCTGAGTTGCAAGTGATTCATCTATTTTCATCGTGCCGTCTTCTTCAAATAAAAGACCACATGATTCCATCTCTGACTTGAACGGCTCGACAAGATATTTAAGTTCTGACGCAAGTTTTGATGTCTTGTTTGTTATCTTTGCGTACTCATCTGAGCCCTCTATCATATAATTGTAAGCATCTTTTACTTTATTTAGGCTCGTAAGTATCTTCTCACTGTCGGGTCTGTACCGGATACTGATACCGTCACCGTCAATATTTATTCCCTTTAATGATACCCTGAGTGCTTTTCCAATGGTAAATTCATTTGCCAGTGTACTCTTTTCTACGCCATCCATATAAAATTTTGAACTTGTTGCACTCTTTTCCTGCTCATTTAATCCAAAATAATCGACTATCCCCAGCTTTCCGTCACTGTTCCTGTCAGTGAGTGTAAATATCCTCTCGTCTCCGCTGTTTCCCGTTGCATCGGAAACAATACTCATCCTTACTCTGTCATCGCTATCATTTGGAACGACTCCAACATTCAGACCGATATTTGCTTTATTTATAAATGACGCAACTCCATTCATAACTTCCGCATTATCCGAGTCTTTTTTAATATTATACTGAAAATCATACATATCATCAAGAACACTTATCCTGAACTTGTATGTTCCCCCCGGAAGACTCTGGCTTGAACCATAAACCGGATTTCCAATGTTATACTGTGGAGTGGCAAGCTTCTCAACTTTAAGTGAAAACTCATCGGGAAGTTTTTCCTCGTCCTCATCTACTATTTCAACTCCGACTTTTTCAGGATCAGATGCATATGCTTTCTTCTTAGAAAAAACACCATCTGCTGAAGTGTCTGAAAGCTCTTTAAGTCCTGTCCCAAGAAGCATGGACGACTCTTTGACACCAAGTGCATATGACTGTTTTGCATCTGTAAGCCTAACCATATATATCGGAGATGTCTTTGTTTTTTTAGCAATCTGATTTACAACACTTCTAAGTTCTGATGCTTTGTGTGTATCATATTTAGTCAGCTCTTTTGGTCGATACTGCGTCATCAGATGATTATAAACAGCGGTATCCATCTCAAACATCCCCTTTCTTTTTCATTTACTATCTTCATTTTCCTTATTATAATAACTCAGATAAAAATTTTCATCTAAAAAATTGTACTCTTTTATAATATAACACAACTTTTATCATTTTTAAAGGGGGAGAGAAATTTATTTTATGGCTGAATGTAACAGTTCTGAAAATATCTGTAACTCACTTAACTATTACTCGGCAAACACTACTGTCCACAAACTGTGGACAGCAGGATTTTGGCAATGCTTCGCATCCTTAATTGCCAAAATCTTTATGTTCTTCTTTTTCCATACGATATTTTCAGTTCTGAAAATATCTGTAATTTACTTACTCGGCAAACACTACTTCTTCCAAAAACTTTGCAGCATCTCTTATGCAGTCCTGGCAGCTTCTTAAGACAACTCCTGTTTCCACACCTTTTAAGTCTTTGCAGCGTGTGGCTTTGTTCTGGTCAAGGAATTTTTTTAATATCTGTCTTGAATAACTGTATGTTTCACCTTTACTTACAGGATTTTCAAGGTCTCCGCAACTGTTTTTCATTCCTGCTACAACACACGCACCGGTAAGTGCACCGCAGGTTCCTTCCATGCCGCCCATTCCAAGTCCTAATGCTTCTGTTGCCTTGAACATTGTTTCCTCGTCCATTCCGACAAGGTCACAGTATGTGCAGGCAACCGCCTGTGCACAGTTATATCCTTTATTGTGTCTTTCTATTGTTTTCTCTACTCTTGTTTCCATGTCTTTGATTTCCTTTCTTTTATCTTTATTCTTTCTTCGCTACATATCCATCAGTCCTTTACCGCAAGTTCTGCAGGTGGTCTTGATATTATCTTGTTTACCGGAAGTATGCTGAGTATTATGTTTATTGCAAAAATAATGATTATCAGCAGCAGAACCGCCCACCACGGATATATCATTTTTATCTGAAGCGATGGCACTTGTGCCATAAATTTTATAATACTGCTTGTTATCAATGCCCCCGGCAGTACGGTGTATGCACAAAGCATCATCATTTCGAGTACATATGCCTGTAGTATGCTTCCCTTTTCTATTCCAAGAAGTCTGTAAACCGTCAGTTCTTCTATTCTCGAAACAGCATTTGATTTTATTGAAAAGTATATCATTATAAATGCAAGTACCGCAAGTGCGATTGTGACAATATTTTTTGTACCAACATTCATTTTACGCTTTTCCCTATATTTATTAAGCTGATTATTGTATTGGCATTTTACACTCGCCGTAAAATATTTTTTTCTGTAAGCTGATGCTTTTTTCTTTAAATATTTTATCGCACCGTCTACATCATCAGTATAAACATCAAATGACTTTGAATATGCATTATATGTAGTTCGTATATTTTCGCAGTCCTGCTCATTTGCAATATAATCTACATTTATATCATCATCGAAATACCCTACAATCTCAAATGTTCCATACCTCTGATCCGTAAACAAAAATGAACCCATCATCTTATCCTGATTATATATGGATTTTCTCGCAAGCACTTTTTTGCTTTCAAGCTTAGTATCTGATTTTATTCCACTGCCTTTTTTATCCGCATAAATCCGTTTCATCTCATCAAGTGAAGCAAGATTCATAGCAGAATATGAAAGACCTAGCAGTTTATTTTCTTCAACAAATATATCCGGTTCTCCTGTGTCGGACACTCCTGTTATCTTAAACTCAATCTGATTTGCCGGTGATATTATCGTTGTTCCGATAAAATCATCAACTTTTTTGTATAACGGTGCTATGGCACTGTCCGATTTCATAAAGTTTTCAAGCACCCATTTATCGACTACCGCTTCATCCCTGTTTTCCGGCATTTTTCCACATATAAGCGATGATTTTTTCAAATGTTTATTTGAAATAAACGAATATCCGCTAAGTTTTGCAACACTTCCCCCAAGCTGACTGTATCCGTTATATTTTACCGCCATATCGCAATTTGCAGAAATAAATATATCTGAATATTTGTTTTCCTGTTTTATTTTTCCGATAAAATCTTTCGCCGCTTTATTGAGCTGATCGTCAAAAACCCCCTCCACCGGACTTAACTGCACCGTAACAACATGAGAATCACTTTTCACAACACTCTGTTTATCTATCGACATACGATTTGTAAAATCCGCCGCACCTACGGATAACAGCACTGATACCATCAAAAGCGTTCCTATCATAAATGCCTGTTTTTTTCCGAGAAGTTTTAAATTTTCTCTCGCCATTTTTACTATCTCCCTAAACGGAAGCTTTGCAGTTCTGCCTGCTTTTGGCTTTTCAAGCGAATAATCTATCTCATCGACACTGCTTATGTCTATCTGTGGCTTTTTGTCATCCACCATCTGACAACCTGACTCCTCCCCTTCAAAGGCTATCTCTGTGTCAGAAAGATTTTGTATGTAGAGTTTTCCGTCTTTCCATGCAAAATTGAGCACTATCTTGTCAGTCTCATTTTTTATTTCATTCCCTTGATTTTCCTTATCTTGTGCAGCCACAGTTTTTATTTTTTCACTTATATTTTCTCCGGATATTATTTTACTATTTTCTTTATCCGCATTACCCTTTATCTGCCGGCTGTCCTTATATATATTTATCCTAAAATCATCATTTTCCATGCTCTCTTTTGAAAGCTCTCTTAAATATATATTAGAGTCGTCCGCCTTTTCATAGCTTTTTATAGCTTTATTTTTATAATCTTTCTTTACCTGTCCGTCCTGTATCTCGATTATCCTGTCAGCAAAAAATTTTGATATGCGTTTTTCGTGTGATACAACTATTACAAGACATTCCTTTGAGATATTTCTCAAAAGACTCATAGTGTTTATCGTGTTTTCTTCATCGAGATTTCCAGTCGGCTCATCGGCAAGTATTATTGATGGTGCTTTTACAAGTGCTCTTGCTATAGATACTCTCTGCTGCTGTCCACCTGAAAGTTCCGAGACAAGTTTCTTTTTGTAACGCCCCATATTTAAGGCATCCAGAACATACTCCGTCCGCTCCTGCTTCTCCTCATCCGTCATATCATAAACGCTAAGTGCAAGTTTTACATTATACTCAACAGAGTTATCCATCAAAAGATAATAATTTTGAAATATATATCCGAATTTGTCATTTCTTATTTTTTCTATCTTCTTTGGCGAATATCTGTTTACAGTCTCACCGTCATAATCTATCTCACCATCGGCAAACACATCAAGTCCGCCTATCGTATTTAAAAGCGTTGTTTTTCCCGAACCGCTCTCACCTAAGATTACGACAAGTCCATTATTTTCAAACTCCAGATTTATATCATTTAACACATGGAGTTCATTATTTTTTCCTTTATTAAAATATTTATTTAATTTTTTAACTCTGATCATCCTTCAAGCCTCCCTCCGGTACAATTCATGCCGATATTTGCAATCCGTTCTTCTGCCTGTTCAAACATCAATTCTTAATCATTCGTTGTACAAGTAACTTATTAAACGCTTTTACCGTAACACCACACAAGATAAGATTATACACTATAAAAATCAGATAAAATGGTATCGTATAATAGGCAAGCATATCAATCATTACACGGCTGCCGCACAATGCGATAATATTTGCCGCCACTATCACAAAAACAATCGTGACCGCACAATACGAAAACATTTCCATAATACTTATCTTGTTTATCGTATTCAACTTCATACCTATAAATTTAAGTACAAAATAATCTTTAATCTTAATCTTCATGAGTGAACGAAGAATAAAGATTTCAAGTATAATAAGCATTACAAGAACTCCAAGTGCTATTCCAAGTGTTACAAGCCGCTCTGATACTTTTTCATCATTATATTCTCCAAGTGACATTCTATAGGCACTTACAGCCTCATAATTTTTATCAAGCTTTTCAATACTTTTTATAACTTTATCCGTCTTTGCATAATTGCTGATATAAACCGCTGCCTGATTGCTCTCATTCTTGAAATACTTATAATAAAGATGCTTTGAGATTTCTATAAACCTGTCCGAATAATCAGTCACTTCTTTTGTCACTTCAAGCACAAGCTTATCACTCTCTCCTGTCAGCTCACCATTTTTATCTTTTTTGGTTATGGTAAGTCTGTCTGTTCCCATCATCGCAGTTGCATCTTCATCGTATGTTTCATCATAAGTACCTAAATTATTTAATGTAACCTGTGTATTGCATGAAGCTCTTGCTTTTTCGCCGGATGGCACTCCATTTCTATAATCATAATCTTTGTCTTTTGTGTCCTCATCCTCAGTCATGTCCGCACTACTGTCATACAGGTTGTCCCTTGTTTCACTGTATATCGGAATCAATTTGTAACTTCCCTGATAACTGTCTGTCTTTGTATCATACATAAAATCAATCTTAAATTTTGCCCCATCATCTGATGACGAAAGCATATTACAAAGACTTTCTGCAAAATATGCCTGCTCTGTCTCTTCCTTAAGGCAACCTGTAATTTTCATATCCTCGTAGTAATATCCGTCCATTCCCCAAATGTTTTTTGCCGTAAAATAAAACCTCTTCGTCGTTCCGACTACTGAACTGTCCTTTGAATATACGACAACCTCGTTGTTTTTCTTTGGAAGACTTCCTTTCACAAGGTCTGATTTTGTAATGCAGCTAACCGACCTCATAAACTTATTTTTTTTGATAAAATTAACATTCATATCCTGTTTTACAGCTTTTTTAATACCTTTTGCAAATGTCCAGTTGTTCTCCGACTGTGTACGGATGCTATATGAAGATGATGAATCATCCGGATCCAATGCACCATATGATGAACCATCTGACTCTACCGCACCATATGAATATTTATAATCCTTTCCCTCCTCGCAGTAATAATTTATATCATCTGCCTTGTCGCATATATCTGTATTTTTTACATATTTTATCTTATTCAGTTTTTCTATATCACTCTTATTAAAAGATGTTCCGTCTTTTTTCCTTACGGATATTCTCGTCTTATCACCATTATAATAAACTGAATCGTCATATTTTTTTGTTGATGAATCATCAATATTGGAATATATCTGACCTAAAAACAAGAATGATGCAGTTGAAACAACCATAAAAAACACTATAAACAACAGCCCTCTTAATTTTTGGGTAGAAAAGTTTTTCCACGCAAAATACCTTGCGATGCTGTTTTCTTCTTTCCTCTTTTGATTTAAATCTGCCTGTGTGTTTTTCGGCTGATTTCCTAATTTTTCCCCGGCATCCGCATTTTTATCATCACTCGGCTGTTCAGCTTTATAATTTATCCTCTTATCCGTATTTACTGCCACATCAAGCACTATCTCACCATCATGTATCTTAACCTTTCTCGTCACATAGTCCTGTGCCTGTTCATAATTGTGAGTTACCATGATAACAAGTTTTTCTTTTGATAATTCAGCCAAAAGTTTTATTATCTGAAGTCCAGTCTCGCTGTCAAGGTTTCCTGTCGGCTCATCCGCCATGATAATATCCGTCTCTTTTGCAAGTGCTCTTGCGATGGCAAGTCTCTGTTTCTGACCGCTTGAAAGTTTTGAAGCCCTGCTTTTCTCAAAACCTTTCAGTCCGACTTTCTCAAGATATTTTAACGCCTTTTTCTCTGCTTTCTTCTCGCCGACACCGAGTATAAGGAGTGCACTTATCATATTGTCGAGTACGGTATAATGACCTATAAGATTGTAATTCTGGAAGACAAAGCCTATCTTATTTCGGCGGTACGCTTCCCAGTCGTCATCATCATATTGGAATGTAGGCTGTCCATTGACATACATCTCGCCCTCGTCGTATGTATCAATACCACTTATCACATTTAAAAGCGTCGTCTTTCCACTGCCACTCTCTCCGGTAATGGCAACAAACTCACCTTTTGAAAATTCAAGATTTACATTTCTGAGTGCCTGTGTGACCGATGACTCAGAATAGTAATATTTGTATATATTCTCTAATCTTATCATTTTACTCCTCCCCTTTTTTCATTATGCTTTTTTGTGTTTGTAAAACTGTCATAATCAATGATTAACACAGCATATAATCAATTCAGCAAACAACCTGCTTATTTATTTATAACGATATATAAGCTGACTTTGACGCAATATATATCCACAAAATATTGCTGCAATCAATACAAAACATTTGAAATCTAAATCTATCATATCATTTCTTACATTTATAAAAAGCCACAGAAATCAGTGCTGTTTTGTGCAATTTGTTATACAATTTGAATATAAAATAGCAAAGCAATTCTCATTGGCATTACATTACTAGCATTTTACTACATTAAAAAAGAAGCAGCACGAAAAAAACCGCACTGCTTCTTTTTTATTCTTTATACTAATATCTTTTGCCCTCTTCACTTTTACCTAAAAATCTCATTGCACTTTGTATATCATCATCACTATAAGATTTTTTTGCATATATGTGAAGACCATTTTTCCTTCTACATTCAGGACATACAGAACCAAAATCTATGGTTTTTCCACATATCTGACAATGAATTGGTGTAATATTTTCCCCTTCTTTATACTGAATACGACCTTCTTTTATCCATCTGCGGACTTTTGAAACAGGTATTCCAAAATGTTCTGCAACATCTATTTCTTTTACTTCATTTTCCCGGATATAATCTTTTACTTCCGCAAACAAATTCAAATCCTTGCACTCCGGACAAAGGTCATCCTTATACACCTTATTTAATATACGACCACACTGTGCACATTCATGCACATTTTCATCCAGCTTTTTCTTAAAGTCTTTTCTGTCAAGTGTCATGTGCAATCCCTCCAATTCATCTGCTGTATAGTATATGCAGACAATGACATACCTTATAGATGTAACATTACGGTCTGCAATAAAACAAATCTAAATGTTATGATTATTTACCTAAAAACTCCTTGCCCCCCATATACGGTCTGAGTGCCTCAGGAATACGGACATTTCCATCTGCCTGAAGATTGTTCTCAAGAAATGCGATAAGCATTCTAGGTGGTGCAACAACCGTATTGTTGAGGGTGTGTGCAAAGTATTTTTCACCATTCTCGCCACGAACACGAATCTGAAGGCGGCGTGCCTGTGCATCACCAAGATTTGAACAGCTTCCAACCTCGAAGTATTTCTTCTGACGAGGTGACCATGCTTCAACATCAATAGATTTAACCTTAAGGTCTGCAAGATCTCCTGAACAGCACTCAAGTGTGCGAACAGGAATATCAAGACTTCTGAACAGGTCAACCGTATTCTGCCATAATTTATCAAACCACATCTTGCTTTCTTCAGGTTTACATACAACTATCATTTCCTGCTTTTCAAACTGATGTATACGGTAAACTCCACGCTCCTCTATACCATGAGCACCTTTCTCTTTTCTGAAACATGGTGAATAGCTTGTAAGAGTCTTTGGAAGCTCTTTCTCATCAACAATAGTGTCGATAAATTTACCGATCATTGAATGTTCACTTGTTCCGATGAGGTATAAATCTTCTCCCTCGATCTTATACATCATGGCATCCATCTCAGCAAAGCTCATAACACCGGTAACTACATTACTTCTAATCATAAATGGTGGTATGCAATATGTGAATCCTCTGTCAATCATAAAATCTCTGGCATATGAAATAACTGCTGAATGAAGTCTTGCAATATCTCCCATAAGATAATAGAAACCGTTTCCTGCAACTTTTCCTGCTGCATCAAGGTCTATACCATCAAATTTTTCCATAATCTCTGTATGATATGGCACTTCAAAATCAGGAACAACAGGCTCACCAAATTTCTCAATCTCAACATTTTCGCTGTCGTCTTTACCTATAGGAACACTAGGATCGATAATGTTTGGAATGACCATCATTCTCTCTTTTACTTTTTCCTGATACTCTTTTTCAAGTTCTTCTAACTCCGCAAGTTTTTCAGCATTCTTTGAAACTTCTGCTTTCTTTGCCTCAGCTTCTTCTTTCTTACCCTGAGCCATAAGTGCACCGATTTCTTTTGAAATTGATTTTCTTGAAGCACGGAGTGCATCTGCATCCTGCTTTGCCTGTCTTGACTTAGCATCGAACTCTATAACTTCATCTACTAAAGGAAGTTTGTCATCCTGAAATTTGTTTTTAATATTCTGCTTTACAATATCCGGATTTTCTCTCAGAAATTTTATGTCTATCATTTTTTATCTCCTTTTACTTCTTTTGTCATTTTAATAGTCATAATCATACGGCTTTTCAAAGCTAAATTTTAAAGCCGTTTATAAACGAATTTCGCTGCCGGCTGCATCATGGTTAAATGTCACCCGACATCCATTTTATTTTACACATATTATCGAAATATTGCAACCTGAAACATTGACTGTCATACCACAGATGTAAACAGCACAAATATTTTTCTTTCCGACCGCACCATTATAAACAAGTCCCAACCGCTTATTGCTCTATTCTGTAAAAGCCGGAACCCATTTATAAAATTACAGCTCTTATAAATTTGACAGAAAACATTTTTCAAATACATTTGCCCTGACTGCACCGTAATACATATCACCCTCAAACATCTCGCAGCCTATCTTTTTGGCAAATTCCTCATGCATAGGTGTGTGTATTCCTCCACAGGTAACTGTTAGTCCAAGACTCTTTGCCATCTCAACGGTCTTACTCAATATAATGCACTCTTTCTCCGATGTCATGTATTCATTGAAATACTCTCCGTGGAATTTGATTCCCGTTACATTTAACTTTCTGATAGAGTGGATAGCCGTGTGGTCTGTTCCAAATCTGCTTATAACTACATTGTAACCCCTGCCGCACAGCTTCTCTATTGCCATTTCAAGCACCGTTGTCATGTCCGCAAGATACCTCTCCTGAATTTCTATGATAACATCCTTTGGTTCAAGTCCGTTCTTTTCAACAACAATATCATCTATTTTTCTGACAACATTGTGTATTGAAAGCTCGCTCGCCGTCATTTCTATTGAAAACGGCACGATTTTGTTTCCAAGTTTTTTCCATGCCCCGACGCTGCAGCATACGGTCGATAAAGTAGCCAATGCAAAACTGCTCAGTCTTCCGCCACGCTCGATAAGTCTTGTCAATTCATCAGATTCAAGGACATGACCATCCTTTAACTGTACTCTTGGAACAGCCTTGCAGCCGACAATCTTTTCCCTGTCACCTTTTATTCTAGGCATATAGCATATCTCTATATCATTATTTCTTACCGCATCATAAACTTCACTTATTGTTTCTTCTTCCTTGAACTGCTCACTCTTAAGGTCATCGGTATATATCGCATAATGGTTTCCACGAAGCCCTTTTATACTTCTTCTTGCCATATCTGCCTTTTCAAGCATTTCAAGCAGTTCACAGTCTGACTCCTGAACAAGATAAATTCCCGTGGTAGTTCCAAACTCTATATTTACATCCTTTTCTTCTTCCTCAGCAACATTTCTTGCTCTTACCATCTCGGACATCATACGCAGAAGCTCTTTGTGACTCTCATATTTTGTGAGCAATACAAAATAATCTCCGTCAACTCGTGAGCAAACACCCTCTTTTGCAAGATTGTTGAGAAGTGTTTTTGAGAATTCTTCCAAAATCCTGTTGCTTATTGAAAAACCATAATGATGGCTGAATTTTCTAAACTCATTTATATCGGCACATACAAGTGCATAATGCTCTTTTTCTTTTCTCTCACTAAGAATTTTTTCTGCCTTATTCATAAATGAAGCATACGGCATAAGTGATGTAATATTATCCTCAGCCTGTGCCTGTGCTGACTTAGCCATATTTACAAGCTTGTTGCGCTCTGAAATCTCTTCTCTCTCATGGTCGAGTCTTGATGAAATTTCTTCGGCATTATCTACAAGTCTGGTAACCGTATAAATTTTATCCGGCTTATCATTACCATTATCAGATACAGACACGGCACATATCTCAACATTTCTAAACATTGAACTGTTATCTCTTACCCTGTATATATAGCGGCTGCTTCCGATATTTTCAATTCTGTTTTTTACATTCTTTTCAAATATCTTTGCATCATCCGGATGGAAAAGTTCAAGCATCTCAGGCATGTCATCCCATGTCCTTAAAAAGTTTTCTTTTGAAAAAGATTCGCCGAGACTTCCACTCCTCGTAAAAGTTTTATTATTTATGTCATATGTCCACATAGTCTCCTTTAGATACTCTGAGACATACTTAAATCTTCTGATATTCTCCTCAAACTCTGCCTCCATGCTTTTTCTGGATGTAACATCCATAAGAACACATAAATATACATCCTCACCGCTCTCATCATCAATCTTGCGGCCGTTCACATAAAGCCATTTTGTATTACCGGTCTTGCCAACGATGCGATGCTCAAAGCCAAGAAGACCATTGTTCTCGACAGTCGTTCCAAAAACACTCTTAACCATCTTCATGTCAGCAGGATAAATTATTTTATCACAGTAGTCTCCAAAATTTATATGAAATTCGGCTCTCGAATACCCTGACAACATATAATATCCGTCATTGGCATAAAGAATCTTCATGTCTTTCATACGGATTTTCAATACTCCTCCCGGAATACTGTTTGCGATAACATCAATCTCATGTTTTGCCTTAAACATATTTTCAACATTGTTCCTGGATTTTGTTATGTCCAGGCAGGAACAGAAAAATCTGTTTTCCGACATATGTAACAGGGTTTTCGCTGAAATTGAAAGCCATGCGGTAGTCCCATCTTTTCTTTTTACCCTACATTCAATGTTTACTGCACCGCCGGCTGCAAACTGTCTTGCTATAAGATTTTTAACTTTCTGTTTTTCTTCCGGCAGGATTACAGCCATAAGACTGTTTTTGAACTTCTCCTGAAACTCCTCTTTTGTGTATTGTAATATTGAATAAAATTTTTTACTTGCATATGTTATTTCCATTTCGCCGCCCGGCTTTGAAATAAAGAATGCACACTCTGACACCTCAATAAGCTTTTCAAAAATTTTTCCATCCATATTAATCCCCCTTATTCAAACCTAAGACACCTTTTCTTTTGATACAAACTTAAGTAGTATCTCCTTAAAATCATCAAGTTTTACCGGTTTAAACATCCAGCCGTTCATTCCCGCTTCTTTATATTCTCTCTCTACACCCGTAACCGCATTTGCGGTAAGTGCTATGATAGGAACATCTTTGCAATCTTGCGAAGCCATATTTCGTATTACTTTCGTGGTCTCAATGCCATCCATTTCAGGCATCATATGATCCATAAATATCATATCATATTTACGCTCTCTTTCAAGTGCCTTAATAATTGCACCGCCACTTGAAAACACCTCTGCCATAACACCCAGCTGCCTTAACTGAGTTACCGCAACTCTAAGATTAACCTTGTTGTCATCAACAATTGCAACTCTTATATTTTTAAACATATCACCCGAAACTTTCACGGCAGAATCCTGTTTTTTAAAATTTTCTTCCTTAATATTTCTATTCGTATTTCCTCTAACATCCCCGCTTTCTTGAGCTTTCTCAATGTTATTATCACTGACATCGACAGCCTTTTGTCTACTCTCAGGCTGATTATTTTCTTTATATGAACGAGACTTATCAACTTCAACATCTGCATTATCAAGCTTTATGAGCGAATTATCTGCATGACCATTTTTTAACAATTTTCCAATGGCATTAATATTATACCCGTCCAATTTTTCTTCAAATAAGACTCTGTAAATTTTGAACAAATCATAGGGCTTTCTTATATATAATCCCGGCATCTCGTTTTCTTCAAAAACAGTATAAAATTCAAGCAGAGCAATGTTTTTTATCTTTTTTAACAACTCCTTACTTGAAAATTTATTTTTAACCCTAAGATAAGCATTATAATTGTAAACAAACAATTTTTGTTCATCTGAATATATATTATACACTTCTCTGCCTATCTCGTCTATGGAATTAATACAAATAACATGTAGATTAAGCTGTTCAAAAATCTCTATCAAATGCGTTCTGCTGCTATAGTCATTTTCATATAAAAATATAGTCTTATTTCTGTACTTATCTGCTGCCTCCCGTCTCAACTCCTCGCTATCATCATTGCATATTCTCTGGTTAATCCTTGCCGTAAAACAGCTTCCAACATTGTACTCACTCCGGACTTCAATATCCCCACCCATAAGCTGTGCTATTTTTTTTGCAAGTGCCAGTCCCAGACCAGTTCCCTCACGCTTTCTGTTACGCATAGCATCAACCTGGCTGAACTGATTGAACAATTTGCCCATATCCTCTTTTTTAATACCTATACCGGTATCGCTAACGGCAAAACTCAGTTCAATATTGTTCTTATTGATCTGCTTTGAGCGTATATCAAGTTTAATCTTTCCCGAATCGGTAAATTTGACTGCATTGCTCAATATATTGATAAGGATCTGGTTAATCTTAGCATAGTCACCGTACATATATATTGGGATTCCTTCGGACATAGAAACCTCAAACTCAAGTTTTTTATCAAAAATCCTGGCAGAAATGACATTTTCAATCCCCTCTATAAATGAATCAAAACGATACTCAACAGGACAGAGTTCCATTTTGCCCGCATCTATCTTTGAAAAATCGAGTACATCATTTATAATGGACAACAATGACTCTGCTGCCGTCTGTATCGTTTCTACATATTCATGTTCAAGTGGTGTGAGTTCACATTTTTCAAGAATATCTGCCATACCGCATATTGCATTCATAGGTGTTCTTATCTCATGTGACATATTTGCAAGAAATGTTGACTTTGCTCTGTTTGCCTCCTCAGCAGCCTGTCTTGCCTCAATCTCCTTGTGGTTTGCCTGTCTGATAAGAATATTGTTTTGCAATGTCATCTGCATAATAAGACATCCTAATGCACTACTCGCACCTATAACTACAATTTCCGGATTAAGCATCTGTGTAAGCATAGCTGCAAAACTTAAAAGCATAAACCATATTGTGACAAGTTTATAACGGCGTTCTAAAATACTTTCTTTTGAAAATGCCTGCACAATAGCTGCTGCAAAGTAATAAACAGTACATACTATAAGAACCGGCATAAATGGTCCACGCCGGTATCCCTCACTGACCGAATAACTAAATAAGGCATCAGTAAAATAATCTGTCCATATCATAGCCTGCTCTATTATCGCAGGAATCGCCCAAAAAAGCATCTTTTTTCTTATGGTCTTTATATCTCGTGCCATTGATACTATATAAAAAAAGTACATACACGGTATCAAATGCTGAAAAGTATATCCAACCATCTGACCAAAATAATTAAGACCTGTCATATCCGGAAAATACTTTCTAAGAACTACTGTCGAAAACATATCTGTCACACAACTTGCCAGACAGATTATCTGAAAATATCCATATATTCTCCGTGAAAGTTTATTAAGTTCAGCAACCCTGTAATAATATATTATAAGAACTATTAACACAACTGATGATGCTATGTAAAAATCATAATTCCATTTCATTAAGAGTTTCCTCTCTTTCAAAAAAGTTTAACCCTTTTATATCCTTTTATATAATGATGCAAAATGTCTTTTGCCCCAACATCATATAAAATTCCATTCACACCTGGTATATTGTATCAATGATACAATACACTAATTACAATTCTAACATAACACAAGTCTTACATCAACGATTCGTATCACCCGTAGATGATAAATTTTTGGCGGTTTAATGTTGTCATATATATAGCATGACTTTATCCGTACTTCCGTCATTGATAAACCAGAATTCAGGTTTGACGCTGTCATATATGCATCATGGCACTCAACGGGCTGAACTTATTTTAAGTAATCACGCAAATTCTAATCACTGTTGTATAAGCCTGACAATCTGTGTCAGGCTTTAATTTCACCGACACATTTGTATAACAGTGCCTCGCATCCCTCTTTTACATCTCTGTATGTGTCATCAAAATTTCCCGTGTACCACGGGTCGGCAATATCCCTGCCACTTCCCGCAAATTCAAGAAGAAGCGACACCCTCCCATCCGGGTCACCGCCAAAAATACGCATCATATTCTTATAGTTCCACTTGTCCATTCCTATTATATAATCAAATTTGTTGTAGTCACTCTTTGTGACCTGCGATGCAAAATGCGGCTGCATCGGTATGCCAAGCTCGTTCATCTTGCGAACCGTGCCACGGTGCGGTGGATTGCCAATTTCCTCCGTGCTGGTTGCTTTTGAGTCGATGAAAAATTCATCGGCAAGACCGGCATGGTTTACCATGTCCTGAAAAACGAATTGTGCCATTGTGCTGCGGCAGATATTGCCGTGGCAGATGAATAATATTTTTATCATAGTTTTGTTTCTCCTTGTTTTGCCCCGGAAATGCCCTGTTTTGCGAGGCTTTCCGGGGTTATGATGAAATGCTCTGAAATTACAGATTGTAGCAAATTGGAGTAGAACCCTGCAAGTTGCTACTACCTGTTAGTAGTAAAATTGGTAGTACTAGGGAATGGGTTACTACTAAGGGTTTTTACCACAAACAGGACAACCGTCTCCTCTTCTAGTACGATTTGCAATAATTGCTTCCCACTCATGCCCTTCTTTACACTTCCACCACACTTTTTTATTACTTTGAGACTTAAATTCACATGGAAGCAAATTTCCATTTTTATTATAATTCCATTCACTAGCAATTTCTGGTCTTAATGTCTGCAAATCATTTTCCCCCTTAATAGCGTATCTTCCAGAACAATAGGGACATCCACTTCCCTTTGCCCTTGTTGATATTGTAGTTTGCCACGAATGATTTTTGCAGCATTTCCACCAAATGCGTTCACCACTATTTGACGAAAACATATATGGTGTCAACATTCCATTCTTTTCTGAATCCCACTCTACAACCAAATCAGCATACTTACTTCCAAAAGAATTATTTTTTATTTCTGTCTTATAATTTTCTTGTATATGAACTCTATCATTTTTCACATCAATTTCATTCGGAATTTTGATGTATTTACTAAGTTGCATAAACAGTGAACTATATGCCTCATTATTAAAACTATCATCTATTCGTAACATAACATCACATGAATTTTCTCTAGCATTACCGCCCTTTTCTTTTACTCGAATTAAAAAAATATCGTTCCTTTTACATTCAATATATTTTTTTACTTCTTTCTCCAATGCTTTATCAGATTCATGCCAAACACTTCCATCATACTCTATTCCCACATTAATTGATGGTATAAAAATATCAATTTCCATTCCATTAGGCAATACATCTGTACATCTATTTACCGCATCGGGATATATCTTTTTTACATAAAAATATATAGCCTGTTCAGGGAATGAAGTTCTTATACCAGAGTTGCATTTTGGGCATCCGTCTCCCCTACTTCTATTGCTAATCGATGTTTTCCACTCATGCCCCTTTTCACATTTCCACCAAACCTTTATTCCAGATTTACACGTATATTTTTGTGGAATTTTATTTCCATTTTTTTCATAATTCCATTCTTTTGCAATATATGGATTTATATGTGCTAAATCATTAAATCCCACCAACACTCTCTTGCCCGAGCAATATGGACATCCATCTCCTCGACTTCTATCAGAAATAGATGAACACCATTCATGCCCCTTTTTACATTTCCACCATATTTTTCTTGCACTATGCTCTTTAAAATCACTTGGTGTAAGCCTTCCATTTCTATCATAATTCCACTCTTTTAATAGTGGAGAATCGACCGACATTAAATCATTTTCGCCTTGAATAGCATATCGCCCAGAACAAAACGGACATCCACTTTCATTCACAGTTCTACTACTTATTACAGCTTGCCATTCATGACCTTTATCACATATCCACCAAACTTTATCAGAGCTACCAGCCTTCACCATATTTGGAGTTAATAATGTATTCTTTTCGTAATTCCATTCACTTATTAATTCCGGGTTAGTTGTGAGCAAATCTGTTTCTCCCTCTATAGGCAATAAACCAGAGCAATATGGACATCCCACATATTTATTGCCAGTTCTACTAGCAATTACTGCTTCCCATGAATGATTTCTTTTACATTTCCACCATACTCTTTCTCCACTTCTGACAATATAATTAGCAGGAGTTTTCTCTCCATTTTTCTCATAGTCCCATTCCGATGCAATATTAGGTTTTAATGTTGTTAGGTCATTATACCCTAGTAGTACCACTTTGTTAGCACATATAGGACACCCTCTTCCCTTTGTTCGATGATTAGGTGATGCACTCCACGAATGACCAAGTGAACACTTCCACCATACTTTTATTCCGCTACCTGCTTTTATTTCTTTTGGTGTTATAATATTCTTACTATAATCCCACTCTTTCAATAATTCAGGATTGGTTGTTTCCAAATCAGTCAACCCTACTATCGGAAGCTTGCCACTACAATAAGGACAACCAACTTTTTTCTGTCGATTATTCATTGAAGAGAGCCATTCATGTCCCTCTTTACATTTCCACCACACTTTTCTTTTTGACCAAATTGATATATTAATAGGCTCTACATCATTTCTCTCATAATTCCACTCTGATAATAATTCGGGCATATTGTCAATCCAGTTAATAGTTTTCTTAGCCATATCAATCCACCACCTTTTATCTAAGTATATATTATACTGGTGTTATCGTATAAATTCCACCAAAAAATAACGCTCCAGCCTAAGCCAGAGCGTCATCTCTTTTCCATATTAAACAACCTTAAACATTTTCTGTGACATCGGCTTCTCTTTCTTCTGTTCAACCTCCGCCTGCGCTTTCCTAAACTCTTCCATCCGCTTCAATTCTTCCTCAGCATCATCGAATCCGATATGCGTGTACACATTCATTATGACCGATATATCCGAATGCCCCATGAGGTACTGTAACATCTTTGGATTTATTCCCGATTTTGCCATATTCGAACAATACATATGTCGGCATACATGAGGTGTAATGTTAGGCATCTGCACCTTGTAAATCTCATTGTACCTGCCAAGCATACTCCTAAATCGGTGTTCCCAATGCATAGCCACAAGGGGCATTCCGTTCTTGTCAAGGAATAAAAATCCACTGCAGCCTTGCACCACCTTCTCCACCTTGTACTTAGATCTATCATCAATTATTGAGCGAAACATATCTGCTACTTCCTGGCTTATCGGCAACACCCTTGTTCCAGCTGTGGTCTTAGTGTCTTGAATGATATATTCCATTGCCGAAGTCCTAAGTAACTGATGGTCGATATTTACTGTATTATTCTTAAGGTCGATGTCCTTTAAGGTCAATCCACAGAATTCTGAAATTCGCATTCCTGTATGGAAAAGGATGTAGACAACCTCATAATATTTGCAGTATAAAAGATCGTCATGTACAAACCTTAAAAACTTTCTCATCTGATCTTTGGTAATTGCCTCTCTTGTGACCGAGTCATTAACCAGAACTGTTGCAAGTTCAAATCCGAATGGATTCTTGATGAGAACATCGTCATCCACTGCCATCTGTAAAGCAGGTCTAAGCACCCCTCGAATGGTATGGATAGAACTGTAACTCTTGCCATCCTCCTGTTGCAACTTGATTAAGAACAGCTTTGTATCTGATACTCGAATCTTGGAAATTAGTCCGAAGTTTCCTTCTCCTGTTTCTCCAACTCTGACTTATGGACATCCTGTCCAGAGGTTTCAATCTCCGCTTCCTGCTCTTTGACTCCCTCCAAAGTCTGCATAAAATCAGAAAGTCCAGTAAATCCAAAGGAATCCACAAAATGAGCACTGTTTTTCCCATTCTGATGCAGGGCCACAATATCACTGACAGACAGGGAATACCCTCTGTAATCTTCCGGGTGGTCTATATTGAATTTCTCATAGATTGCTTCCAGCATTTCGCCCTCTGTCTGCTCTTGCAGTTCAGAAAGCTCTCCTACATAAATCAGTTCATAATTTTCTGGCTTGATAGCATCAAAATTGTCCTTTGTAATACCCATACGCTTTAAAGACTCTGTGCTCTCAAACCGCAAATGAACTAATTCCGAATTATGCTTCAACTGATAAATACCGTACTTGTCAGAACTGCCGTACAAAAGCTTTGCTTCTTTATTTATTTCATTGTCCGAAAGTTCAGCCTGCATAGAACGAAGTTTTCTTTCATTTTCCCAATCACCTTTTTCAATGCCAAAAATTCCTTCATGCTCCGTAATCTGTTTTCTATCTTCTACCGTGGTTTCCGAACCGTCATTGTATAACAGATACACAGGTAAGTCATGGTCAAACAATTCCAATGCTTTCTCCTGCGTCAGTAGTAGCATTTCATTCCATGTATAATATCATTATTTAAATTCAAACCATTCCTGTTCATCACTTAAGGCACATAAATCTAAAACAATTTGTTTAATATCCATTAGTATGCTCCTTTACCCAACTTTTATTCCCAACCAAATTCATTATATCATGTTGGGAATAAAGTTGGGAATAAAAATAAAAAAACTTCAAAATATCTTATAAGTTTCTTCTTTTCCATTTGTCTTTTGTGGCATAGACTTTTCTGTTTCTCCTCCTGCAACCCTTGCTTTCATCGTTTCCAGCTTCGCCTTTAGGGATGTTCTTTCTGCAGGTGCATCTGCATATTGTCTGATGCCCTTATCCTGCCCTGTACCCACTGTTTTCTCTGCAAGCGGAATATTCTTCGCCTGACGGTCTGCGACCTCTTTTTCGCTCTCTGGAGCTTCCAGCTCATCATCCATATCCATCCCGTCACTGCCTTTTTCATCCATGTTAATAGCAAAGTGCCTTGTGGTACACATCCTGATACCTTACCTCTTTTAATTTCTCGTAGTTTCCGTAAGCGCAAAAAACTCAGGCGTACATTATAAAATAACTTAGCATA
>NZ_QUEB01000011.1:0-138266 GCF_003477845.1 Clostridium sp. AF34-13 | reverse complement strand
ATAATTTTTTTCACATCTAACTATTGACATTTATTAGCTGGACTTAATGATGCGAAAATCTAACTGCTGTGCAATCTAAATTTGGTAAAATTTCATGCTCCAACATACCATCTTCGCCTTCGCCACCATCACCATGCTCAACCTGTACAATTACCTTGTTGTCGCCAATCTTATTCATAATCTTTTCAAATTTCTCCTTACAAGCATCAGCAATCGTTTTTTCTCCTTCTGTTGTTTCAAGAAAATCTCTTACTTCTGAATAAGACATTCCTTTTCTTTCTAATTCGTCTTCAATATCCCAACGAACATCCCAACTCTCATCATCAACGATCTCTTTAATATTATTCTCTGTTAATCTATCTGCCTCCTCAATCTCATCCAATAACTGACAAAGGTATCCATTTTCACCTGCTGACCAACCATTTTCTATATATTTGGGGAACTGCTCCTTTAAGGTGTTATAGATACTCTCTTCATCCTTAAATGAAAGAATAAAGGATGAACTACTAGAATTCGTTACATAATCCGATCTAATCTTCATATAATAATTTCCTCCAATCTGAATCTTCATTCGTTTCTTCATCTGTGTTTTCTGACAAATCTTCTGGTAAATTAAATTGATATTCACTCCAATTGACATTTCTTCCATTGACTTCAATCTTGTCAAAGAACTCACTCATGTCAAAATTATCCATCCATGTATAACCTGTTATATAATCATTATTCTCTGAAATATCCCAAGGTTCATCAAAGCATTCTAATCCTAATTTTTCACCTAAAGAACTATGTTCTCTGATTGCCTCAATCTGATCTTCATCAAGGCATCTTTTCGAGATAATAAAGCTGCTACTCGAAGAATTAGTCACAAAATCTTTGCGTACTTTCATATAAATTTTTCTCCTCTTTGTTGCATAAAACAATTTGTCTTCTAATAGGACAACCACCTCTACACTCACACTGTCTATTGCATCCACTGCAAGAATTTCTAAAATGGTCACGAAAATCTTCAAATTGCTTGCTATCCCAAGCATTCTGAACTGTATCATTTGAAATGTCATAAGCCCATCTCATATCTTGATTGTCAAAACTACAAGGCAACATCTTCATATCAGATGTGATATAGGCTGACCATCTTCCACCTTCACAAGTATCAAAACTATCTTCATTGATATTAGAAGTCATATTAATAAGAGCTGGAACTGTACAAGAATCGAAACCAATCTTAAAATCAAATTGACATGTATCTATGATATGGAAAAATTCTTTTACCTTTTCATCATCAAAATTCAATACATTATTCTCTTGTCCTAATCCTACTGGCTTATGAAGTAAAAAGATTATTGCATTTACACCTTTTGGAAAATCATTATTTCTTAGTCTTTCAATCGCTTCATCAATAGAATTATTACCTAATACATAATGAATATTTGTCTTCACACCTGCATCGAGCAACATCTGAATTGCTTTATATGTATGTTCCTGACGATACCAACTAATTGCAACTGCTCCACATAACTCCTTACAAAGAGCAACAATCTCATCGGTAAACCCTAATCCTGAAGATGTGAAATTTGGTACAATACCATTTTCTCTGCAATATCTAAGAATTTTTTCAAAATTCTCATGCTGATCTACGTCTCCTCTACCGCCTAAAGCAAACTGAAATGTCTTTCCTTTACATTCATCAACAATTCTTTTAAAATTTTCAAATGACATGTTCGGATATTTGGTCTTTAATCCATTCTGATAGCACTGAACTCCAGACTTAATACACAGTCCACTTGCACCATGAACACAATGTCCCATAACTCCAATGTCGAGTAATTCAGGAAACGAGGTCATAAAAGGATCTTTTCCTGTATCCTTTCCATTTTCAATTACTCCACTTCTCATGTAAAATCCTGTATTTGGATTGAATACAGATACAAATTTGTTCTTCTTATCAACTTTCTTAATCATTTTAATAACCTCATTTCTTTTTTATTTACTTACTTATTCTTTGTTACGAGCCAATGAAAGACAGGATTCATCATTCCAAAACCTTTGCATTTTCAAATGCATTTGATAACATTCCAAGCGTTTCTTTTTCGTAATTTCCAGCCATTAAATGAGCGTCCACACTCAATCTACAGAATGTTTCGTTGAATTTATCTTTATTAAAATCACATTCAAACTCTTTTGGAATTTCTATTACAATTTTCATATAATTATTCTCCTAAGTCGTTAAATTCTCTACCGTCTAAAATATTACCAATCGCAGTTTTACATTTTTCTAATGCATAACAATATGCGTTCTTTCTGATATTATCTTCTACAGAAATTGGTCGCTTCTCATATTCACAATCAATTTCCTTATCTATTACTTCAACAAATCTTTCCAGTCGCTCAACAATCGTAGAAGTGTCAAATAGATTTACTCCTGTTTGCTTGCTAATACTTTGGATATATTTGTCAACAGATTCGTTCTCTTCTTTTGTTGCTTCTCGCATTGAATGTTCAAACGCTCTAAATTCGTCCTTTCCAAGCCACTTTACCCAAGCACCACAATCATCACAATACAATCCTGTATTATTACCTTTTACCTCTGTATGTAATGCAATGCTTCCACACTTTTTACAACAATTCTGATACATTATACACACACTCCTTTCATACTTATATATTCTCTTTCCGTACTACCACATCGCAGCAATTTTCATTACACTTACAAGTAGCCAACATAACGCTGAAAATGACCACAAAATTTTTGACAACTTATCATCATTTATGATTGCATTGGCGGCACATAAGATTATTAACATAATATGTAAAATTAACAAAAACATATTTCTCCTTCCACTATATATAGTGGTCTAATATTGTTCCAACCGCTATATATAGTAATAAATTTGACATGAAATGCGAGTTTCTTCCTATCCTAATAATCTATTCTCTGCTATCTCAAAATACCCTTCGTTCAACTCAACACCAAGCCAATTTCTATTATTTTCTTTAGCTACAAGCAAATGAGAACCACTACCTGCACATGGATCAAACACAATATCTCCTTCGTTGCTGTTATCAAGAATTAATTCCTTTAATAAATCATGATTCTTTTCAGTTGGATGTAATTTGCTTCTTCCACAGGGATATTCAAAGACTGTATTTTTACAATGAGCATTGAATGTGCCACCACGCTTTTTAAACCACACAGCATTTTCAATGCCAGATAAATAGATATGCTGTCCATTCATAGGACTTGGATTTGTTTTCTTCCATATTAACTGTCTAACAGTTCCTTGATGTTTCTTCTGTTTTTCTGAGAAGAATTTATGTATTTCTGACAACTGTTCCTTGCCACAAAATATAATTATTGTTCCAGAAGTTACTCTAAATAATTCTGGTAAAAATTCCTGTAAATCAAATGTCATAATATCTGCATTTTCTTTATCGAGGGTTCTAAGACCATTACTATCTCTGTTTACTTCGCCATATGGAATATCAGTAATCGTTAGATTAACGCACCCATTTGGCATTGTTTTCATATAATCCATACAATTATCATTGTATATAGTATTTAATTTTTCCAATTTTTTAATCTACTCAGAGCGATATATCTTTAAGGCTGCCACTCACTCCTTTCGTATTATTCAGTTAATTATTCTCTACTTCCTTTGACTTTTTCTGCTAATTCTTCGATTCTTCTCATATCATCAACCAAATATTCGTCTCTATCTTCTTCATCAATAGCTTCTACAAAATCATCAATTGCCATATTGTATATTTCTGAACACTTCTCTGCTAACCAATCTTCAAAAGAATCTTTATCAGTTGCAACTTCTACAATAAATGTCTGTTTACTAATTTTACCCATTCGTTCACCTCCTGCCATCAAATGAAAGATTTCTTTCAATGTATTATTCTCTTAATTGTGATAGGTTACATCAATATGTTCCATGCACCATTTCCAATACGGAATTACTTTAACACCACCAGCTTCATTCCAATCTTTCTTTAACTGCGTTTGTGTATCTTTATCTAAACAAGAAACTAAATACAAAGAACACTCCATTGGTGCTGTTTTTCTGTATTCTTCACTAAAATCTTCTAAATTTAAATTCGCCATTTGCTACCTCCTAACTCCAAAGAAACTTCGGTTTCATGTGCTTACTTTTTATCTGTAATCTCAAATGGTACAATTGATTCAGGAATATAATTAACCTCATACTTGTATTTATTGACTTCAGCACCACCCAAATCCTCAATAACATACATTGTATCTTCATTCAGCCCAATAATATGTCTCTTATATGTGCCATCTTCCATCTCTACAACAAGCGTCACCTGATCATTTGTCGCATCCTCTCTACTAAATGCACCAATCATTTCAAACTCAACCTTATCAGTACGAGTATTGATTACTGCAAATCTTCTAAGAACATTAAAGTTCTCCGCTTCCTGTTTCATATTATATGTAACCTTTTTTGATTCAGTTTCGAAAGCACATCCAGTTAATGATGTTGCTACCATTCCAACTGCTAACATTACTACTAAAATTTTCTTTTTCATGTAATTTACTCCTTACTATCTCAAAATCTTACTTAATCTCTTCACAACTTCTTCGCAAAATCTGTACAAACAAGTCTTCTTAAATGCTATTCTCAAATCATCAACAGCTTTCCTATATTGCTGACGTAATTCGTTGTCTATCATACTATTCTTCATCATATAATTTCACTGTTCCATCTGAATTATAGATAGGTGTGATTCCAAATTGATAACCATTCCATTTTACAAAATACATTACTTTTGTGTTTTTATCATAGAGAACTTCAGTGCCTCTATCACCTGTATATATTGTTACTAAGTCTATATATTTATTTCCAAGATCACTATTTTCAGACTCAATATCACCTTTTGTACATCCAGTCATTCCAAAACACAATGTTAATCCTAATGCAACTGCTAAAATTTTCTTCTTCATATGATTTATTCTCCTAACTCTATTACAATATTTAATTCATGAAATCCATCATGTGCTTTAACTGGAAACGCAAGTTTATAATGGTTGTTTAAATATTCACTAATAAGTTCTTTGGGAATAACTGATTGGATGTTTAGAAAATCTTTATTTAAAATATCTGTTTTCATCTTTTCAATGTCATCTCCATAAAATCCAAGAGCCTCTCCACATCCAAGACACCATAACCCCAATCCATTATCTGCGTCATATACGATTAGATAGGCATTTGTTTGATTTAGCGGTTTGTTTTCACAAAGAATTACATCCCCTGTTCTTAACTTATACAACATATTTTTTCTTACCTCCATTTTACAAGGAAATCTATGTTTCATTGGTTTTCATCAACTGTTATCGTAAATATACTTTTATCATTTCCTTCGTCCTCTCTCATCCAACGTGCGTGAAACCCTTGATTTATAAGGCTTTCAAGGTCATCATTTGTCATATATGCTGGATTTAAGGCAATTTCCTTGATTTCATAGTCATTTATCACTTTTTCCATAATTTTTCACCCAATGAAATTCCGCTTTACTTGGAATTTTGTTTTGATTTTATAAATCAGCATACACTTTTACATATTTAGCTCCAACTTCCGAATATTCAAATTTATTCAACCATTCTTCTACAGGTTTTTTCTTAACATCACCACTAATATTCCCCTTACTACGACCTTTTGATAATAAATATGTATGTAATGCGCCTTGCATCTTATATCCTTCAGAAATATAAATAGGCACATTATTCCAAATTTGTCGCTCTAATTCGTAAATATCAAAAGAATCTTTATAACCAGTTGTATTCATATATGGAGGATCAATATAAATAATTACATTCTTATTTCCATTTTCCCATTCTGTATTAAGTCTATATAATGCATCAAATACATTTTCCTTACTTGCTACAATACAACCTGACATTTGATTGACTATATTTTCAACCCTGCTATATAAGGTTTCTGGCATTGGCATCATAGGATTGACAGGACTCTTACGGTTACTTGTTGCAGTTGGAAGCCAATAATTCCTGAATGTGTTATTCTTCCACTTTCCATTTTCAATCCAAATCTGTTTTGAGCCAAATGCACCAGCTTGTAATAGCAAATAATGATAAATCATCTTATCTTTATCTACTTGCTGATTACTTAATTCTTTGAGATATGATTGAATATTTTCGATAGAAGGTAGTTTATCTATTTCTTCTCTGAATACATTTAATTCAAATTCATCGTTTGCTATGTCTTGCCAGAATTGACCAAAACACCCATTATCAATCATCGTTATATTATTTGAATTAAATCCACGATTAATAAGTTCTAATGAAACTGCTCCGCTTCCACAACACAAATCATAGAATTTCGTATCATCATTGATATTATTTTCTTCATAAAATATATCTACAATCTGTTTTGCTAATCTCTGTTTGCCACCTTGATAACTACAAGGTATTTCTAGTTTATTCAATTATTTTTCAGAAGAAAGAAGCTTCTTTACGTGTACACAACTCTTTCCTCCTTTTATTTTTAGTTTTCATATGAAAAAAATATTTCTTGTTACTTTTATTTGGAAATTTGGCTGAATCGCCAAGATAGAAATTTCTATATATGATTATTCTTCGTCTTGAAATGATTTAATTCGATTTTCTAAATAATCAATCTCATCATTCCAATGGTCTATTAACATGTCTTCGATTTGATGCTTTGCATCTTCTATACTGTCTGCAAATAATGTATCATATTCAACATTTAGTTCTTTTGATACATATATAAATATGTTTTCGTCTGTCTCATCTTGTACAAAACCAGCTACTACATTTTCATCATCTTCTTCATAAAATTGACTAAAATGTAATTTATAACATTCCTTACCAAAGTCATTCTTTTCACCTGTTTCCCAATATTTCTTCACTTTATCACCTCGCTTAATTTGGCTGATCAGCCGTGAATAGAATTACCACTATATTAGATTATTCTCTGTTTAGAATACACCATTGATATAAACAACATCATCTAACAATTTATTATTTATAGTAATAATATTGTTACCTAATAAGCTTATTTTAAAATGTTTTGCTGTTTGATTATTGCAGATAATGCATTTAATTTTTTCATATTTATTGCAAACATTTTGCCACTCTTCATCAGTTGTATCGTTATCAATAATATAGCCATTCTTCATATGCTCAATTTTATGCATTCATTTCACCTCTATTAGATTTTTCTCCACATGGAATATCACCAACAATAGCTTTGTCAAACGCTTCTAATAACATTTCTGCGATTTCCTTTTCATAATTACCACACAGACCGTTATAATTCATATCTGTAATTACTCTTAAAAAGAAATCTTTGAACTTATCGGCGATAAAATCTCTTTCATATCCTCTTGGAATATCAATTGTTATTTTCACCATTTCACCTCACATCCATTTTTCGATCTCACTAAACACATTACCCAATGAATCAACAATCATCAGATCTGTATTTTCATTCATTAACACTTGAATTTTCTCCCTATTGATAACAACTAAATGATTGCCACTAAAATATGAAATATAATGAGCTGCTGGATAAACTTTTAATGAAGTACCACCAATAATCAACATATCAGCATTACTAATTGCTTCAACAGCACCATTTACAGCTTCATTCGGCAAATTCTCTCCATATAAAGTCACATCAGGTCTGATCAGTCCACCACATTCACACTTTGGGATAGCTTCTTTAGTGCTGAACAAGAAATCAGAATGATATTCTATTTTGCATTTACTACAATAATTTTTCTGAGTAGTTCCATGAATCTCAAAGACATTCTTACTGCCAGCTTTCTGATGAAGTCCATCAATATTCTGTGTTACAATAGCTTTCAACTTACCTATTTCTTCCATCTTGGCGAGTACCTTATGAGTAATATTTGGCTCAATATTTCTTGTATCCATCTTCTGACGATAGAATTCATAAAACACTTTTGGGTTATTATATAAACATTCTCTACTCAGAAGATATTCTGGTTCATATTTATCAAATTGAATGTCATGCTGATTATATAATCCATCCTTGGAACGAAAGTCGGGAATACCACTTTCAGTAGATACACCTGCTCCACCAAAGAATACAATATTATTTGACTCTTCTATATATTCTCTTAATTTTTCGTACATAGTCACTCTCCATTCGTAATCATATTCAAAAACAATAACTCATCTTTTTTCAATGTAATATCATAATTTTTCCACTTCTCCATAAGCTCTCTTGTGTCGAATCCATGAGGAACTACAATTGCAAATCCATGTGGTGTCTTATGACAATTTATATCAATAAGTTTTATACCAGAAAAATGATTAATGTCAGAAAGAAAATCGGCTGCCATTTCTCTATTGTCCACATCAAAATCAAACAGCCACTTACTCTCATCACGATTTTGTACCTGCTGTGCAACAGATGCCAATATGCTATTAAGCTGTGTTATACTTGGCTTGTCTCTCAGCAGACGAATAATCAACTCTTCTCTGATTTTCTCTTCATTCCTTGAATTAACTGACCTATATAATCTTGTCTGCTCGCCAGGAAGTCCTTTAGTTGCAAAATCCTTAAAAACTTCAATCACTTTATCTTCGTTCTCTTTGTATTCAAGAATTGTTTTGGCACGTTCCTTAAAGTTTGGAATGTCCTTATTATCCTTGTTACGAGAACGCATTAGATATACATATAAGTTTGACATTAATTCACCTCTTGACTTTTAATTTTACAAAATTTTATTACTATTCTTTCCGTATGATAAATTCCTTTTTCACATCTTAATTCGTGCGAATATCCTTTTTTCATAAAGTCACATATAACATCAAGATCATCAGCACTTCTATCTCCATCTCTAATATATTCAATGTCTTCACCTTGAGATTCTTTTATAATATCATCTATATCAATTCTACAAATTCTATCATATGATTTCATATTTCACCTCCAAAATTCCGTAAGAAATGTGCGATTCATTCTAATGTAAAATATATACCATATATAGTATATATTGTGTTTTATAGTTACTATATATGGTATATTGATAGAGTTAGTAGGCTATAACACCTACCAACTCTTGAATTATTTATTCTTCTTACGTTTTCCTACAATAAAACCTGCTCCAAAGCATACACCGAGACAGATTACGAAAACTCCAATGTTTAATACAATCATTACTTATTACCTCTCTGTCTCTTCATATCATCAAGGATCTGACGAGCATTGCGCTCTCTCTCAGAATTAGCAAGTCTTCTCTCATTAGCCTGTGCGCTAGAATCATATGCAATTCTACTTCCTTCTGCACGTTCTCTTGTCTTTCTTGCTCCTTCACGAACTCTTTCAAGCATTCTATCGCTCTCGTTATTCGTATTAAGACTATCCATACTCTGATGAAGTTCGATAATCTGACTATCAGCTTCCATCTGAAAAAGAACCTGTTCCTTTTCCTCTTTAAGTTTCTGCAATTCTTCGGCTGCCTGATCACGAATGTCTTTCTGGTGAGCCTGTGCTTCTTTCATCTCTTCGATTGTATCTTTTAGTACATTAATCTTATTCTCCAAAGTAGACTTCTTCATTGCATACTGCATTGCCTCATCCTCTTTGTTTTCATCAAGACAAGCGTTAATCTGCTGTGTAACACGCATAATATCTTTATTTGCCTGATATAAATCTTTTTCTGCTGTATCACGCTTTCCTGAAATTTCAGCATATGTAGCAGATGCCTTGTTATAAAAATCTTCCTTTTCTCTAATGGCTGCGTTGTAATAATCCCTAGCACCTTCTGGTGTCTGTGCATCCTGGCGCATTACTTCATCCGTTCTTCCTTTAAATTTTACTCGAAGCTGTTTACCAAAAGGAGTAAAGAAAAGAATCAGTGCAATTAATACAATCGCCACAATTACAATAAACATAAAATTTGTCATACAACCCTCCTACTCTGCATCAATTCCATACTGATTACATAATGCCTTTAATCCACCGTTATAGCCACTTCCTACAGCCTTAAACTTCCATTCGCCATTATGTTTATAAATTTCAGCTACGACTAACGCAGTCTCGGTAGAGAAGTCTTCACTTAAATCAAAACGAATAAATTCCTCGCCTGTCTCTTCGTCTACTACACGCACATATGCATTCCCAACCATACCGAAGTTCTGAAGTCTACTCTCAGCATCATAAATTGTGACCGTCACAGCAAGAGTCTCATAGTCTGATGGGATTTTATCAAGTTTAATCTTAATAACCTCATCATCTCCATCTCCCTCACCTGTACGGTTGTCTCCCATATGCTTTACACTCTTTGAACTATGTTCAAGATTACCATAGAAAATGAAATCCTCATCCTTACCAACCTTGCCATTCTCTTTTGTCATAAACACAGAGGCATCGAGGTCAAAATCTGCTTCTCCGTCATAATGATTAATATCCCATCCAAGTCCAACAAGAATGTTTTTTAATGACGGTCTACCCTTTGTTAAATCTACTCTCTGTCCTTTACTTAATGAAACTGACATAATTAAATCCTCCTACTTATATCTTCTTGTTAATTCGCTAATACTTGAATCATTTGTTCCCTGACCGATAGCGTTAAATTTCCACTCTCCGTCTTTCTTATAAACCTCTGCAAATACCATTGCTGTCTTGCCAGCATAATCATCTGAAAGATTGTATTTACAAATTTCCTTACCAGTTGACTCATCAACAAGTCTAATGTACGCATTCTTGATAAGTCCAAAATCCTGCTTTCTTGAAATACAATCATAGATATTTACTACAAATACAATCTTTTCAACCTTATTTGTAATATTCGCAAGATCAACTGTAATCTGCTCATCATCACCGTCTCCATCTCCTGTGAGGTTGTCACCATGATGATACACACATCTGTCTTCCGCTGATCTGTCACCATAATAAACACAGGTACGATACTTATCATCTTTTCCTAGAATAATTGCCGAAGCATCGCAATCAATGTTTGGCTTAGAACCAAATAATCCTTTCTTAACAGCGTCCCATCCAAGTCCTACCATAATCTTTGTAAGACCACCTGCTACTTCCTTAGATAAATTGATTTTCTGTCCTTTGACTAAATTTACTGACATATATATTCTCCCTTCATTTTATAAATCCAAACCAAAATTTCTACCAATAGCAGCTAAACCACCATTGTATCCAGATCCAACCGCATTAAATTTCCACTCACCGTTCTTACGATATAATTCACCTGCAATCACACCAGTTTCTAACGAAAAATCTTCATTTAATTCATACTTGAATAACTCTTCATTTGTATCAGCGTTGTATGCTCTAATGTACGAATTATCAACCATTCCGAAATTCTGTAAACGATTTTCTGCATCATAAATTGTCGCTGAGAAGCTAATCTTTGTAATATTAGATGGAATCTTATTTAACTCAACAATCATTGTCTCGTCATCGCCATCACCTACACCTGTTCTATTATCGCCAGAATAAATCAATGCTCCGCTTGGATGCTGTGGCTGACCATAAAATACAAAATCCTGTTCTCCTGTTACCTTTCCTGAATCATCAGTAAAAAATGCTGATACATCCAAATCGAAATCTGCATTACCATCGTATCTATTTGTATCCCATCCAAGACCAAATACGACTTTGTTTAAACCTGCATTGCCTTTTGTAAGGTCAATCTTCTGACCTTTAACTAAACTAATTGACATATTGTTTGTCCTCCTTATTCTTGGGAAGGCTGTCAACCTTCCTTTTAATAATTTAAAAGAAATTGGGAATGTGAGTAACGTCAGAAAAATAAATGGAATAAAGCGTGTAATACATACTGTAATAACACTAATTGAAAAGTATATAAGAGTAATAATCTCTACTTTTTTATAACTTTTATCTCTCCTTACCATGTTCTCATCTCCTCAATTACTTATTCTCTCTTTTCTTCTCAATAATCTTTCTGATAAGATCAATTGGAATAACCATAAACGCTAGAATTGCAACTACTACCCAATGTTTGAAATCTAAAGCTGTGACCTTAATAAGATTCTCCGCAAAGTTGCAAAGAACAAACGTCATTGCAAAAATTCCGATTGCAATGGCTGAGAACAGTTTGTTCTTCCCAATACCATTGAATAAATTAATGTGTTCTGTACGAATATTAAATCCATTAAATACTGCCATAAAGCATAACAATGCGAATCTCGCTGTCATAGCTTCTGTTTCAGATGCAAACATATTTGCAATAGGACTGAATGTAATAATTCCATAAAGTGCAATAAATGCTACTGTACTGATTGCAATACGTTTCTTTGCACCTCTGATGAATAAACCAGAACCTTTCTTAATAGGTTTTTCAGTCATATATTCATCCTTTGGAGGTTCGCCACCAAATGATAATGAATTAAGAGAGTCCATAATGATATTTACAATCAGAATCTGAACCGATGCAAGTAATGCACCTGTTGCAATCATTGGATAGATAACACTGAGAATCAGAAGTGAAATATTGATAGGTAACTGAAATTCAAGGAACATCATAATATTGTGCATAAATGTTCTTCCAAGTTCTACTGCCTTTACAACGCTTGCAAAGTTATCATCTGTCAATACAATGTCTGAAGCTTCTTTTGCTACATCTGATCCACCTTGCATACCAAAACCAACATCAGCTCTCTTTAAAGCAGGACTATCATTTACACCATCACCTGTCATTGCAACTGACTTTCCAATCTCTTGTGCTAATGTGACAAGTCTGAGTTTTGTGTTTGGTGAGCATCTTGAAATAACTCTCAATCGAGGAATTATACTCTTTACTTCATCATCTGACATCGCTTCAAATTCATCATTTGTAAGTGCTAAATCTCCATCTTTGTAAATTCCACACTCTGTAGCAACTGCAACTGCTGTCTCAATACAATCGCCTGTAATTTCAATAACTTGAATACCAGCCTTATGTGCTGTTTTTACTGCACTTGGTACTTCATCTCTTACAGGATCTACAACACCAATGATTCCAAGGAATGTCATATCATTTGGTAATTCATTCTCTACTAAATCACCGCTCGCCATTGTCACAGCAATGCATCTCATTGCATTTCTTGTCATTGCGGTAATTTCAACATTAAGTGCTTCTCTATCATTGTTCTCTACAATCTCACCATTTGAACTCAAAACCTTTGTACAATGTTCAATAAGTTTTTCAGGTGCACCCTTATAATATGTAATTCCATCTTTTGTAGTAAAAGCTGAATATTTGTTTCCACTATTAAATACTTGCTTTAACTTAACTGGATTATTACTCTGAATATCAGCATATTTATTAGGTGTTACAAGTCCAAGAACTGCTCTGTCAATTGAATTACCACCTGTAATATTATTCTCTGAATCAAATGTAGCACTATTATTCAAACAGATATTTGATTCGATACTATTCCATAAAGCAGAATTTTTATCTACTTCATTACCAAATCCATCAATAATTCTCTTTGGTGTCATAATACCTGTCGTAAGAGTACCCGTCTTATCAGTACAGATAATATCAACATATGCTAACTCTGGAATTTTACCAGGATTCTTAGCAAGAATATTGAATTTCTCCATTGTCTTTACATTCTGTTTTGTTACAAGTTTTACAATAAGAGGCAATCCTTCGGGAACAGCAGCTACAATAATTGTTAATGCTACTGAGAAGTTCTGTGCGATTTTCTGAATAATATTCAGAACACCACCGCTAAAATATTCTCCAAATCCAACCTGTACAATTCCTGAAATTGTAAGCACCGCAAATGTAATAACTGCTGCGATTGTTCCCCACTTAGAAATGAAGTCGCTCAGATTATCAAGTGCAATATCAAGTGCTGTCTTTGGTGCTTCAAGTGTTTGCATTTTAACAAGTGTATCACCATTTACTGTATTCACACCTACATCAGTAACAATCATTTTTCCTTCGCCTGACATTACTGTTGTACCAGCAAATAAGCAATTCTGATTCGTATAAGCATCTGTTGAAGTAGTTTTCTTATGAACGTATCCTTCAATTGGTGTTTTCTTACACTCTTTTGTTTCTCCATTAATAGCTGCATTGTTTACAGAAATCTTACCTTCAAGGAGATATCCATCTGCAAAAATCTCTTGTCCCATTCCTACACAAACGAGATCACCAACTACCAATTCATCCTTGTTAATTGTTTGAACTTTGCCATCACGAATTACGTCACAATACCTGACTGATGTTTTGGCTCTCAACTCTGCTGCTGATTTTTGAACACCAAGTCCAGTCTTAACAGCAATACATGTTACAATTGCTAATACAACAAGAATCATAATTGGATCTGATAAATCCATTACTCCCATGACTCCAAGGAATAACTGTAATACTGCAATTGCAATAAGAATCATTGTGATTTTCTCACTTAATGCTTCCTTTGCGAAGTCATACCACTTGTCCAACTTTGGTTCAGGAAGCTTATTACTTCCATGAAGCTCTCTACTTTTGAGAACTTCTTTACTACTCAATCCATTCATCTGTTTTACTCTCCTTTTCTATAATTTTATATATGAATGTTAATTGGTTACATATCTATATTCTCTTTTTAATTTGGGAATTTTATTGAGCTGAATCGCTCAGAAATTTTTTACAATGAAACGAAGTTTTACTGTGCTTTTTTAGTAACAGTGCCCATGGTATCCACCTCCATCTCCATCACAATGTTCTGCCATAGTTCTCATCATTTTTACAATCTTCCTTAATAATTTTGTGTACATAATTACACCCATCCTTTCATCAATTCTCCGTTTTCATAAACCACGCCATATTTATTTGTTGGTTTTCTAAATAACGTACATACAACTTTAATACCATCACTTAATGATGCTTTTAATGTTTCTTCGCACATAAAGCACGATCTTTTTAATAATACAGGAGTTTTAAATCCTGATATTATATTCTCCATATCAAGATATGTTTGACATCCATTTGAATATGGAGAGCCTAATTTAATTCCAAATGTCTTCTCAAATGATACATAATAATCTTTTCCATGCTGAATTTCTGATAATTTAATTGAATTAAATCCCATAGAATCATAATGTTTTAAACACGTAGTTAAATCCTCTTTTGTATATAAATATGGTTTAACAATATTTAGATTTATTCGTATCTTTTCTTTATATGGAAGCGAATTATAAAAAGCTTGTCTATTATATTGTGATTTTGTCTTTCTAATCTCATCTGCCGCATCTTCTTTATAATGCTGTGCGGAAATATTTAACCCATCCAAAATCGAAAGTAAATATACGAATCTATCTCTCTTGTCATGACAAATTTTTGGAACAGATGTCGTAACATATAATTTAAGATTTGACGCTGCTTTGATTTTCTCTACACAATCAATTAATTCATCTAAGAATAAACAAGGCTCTCCACCAAGAAATAGAACATCGTCTAATTCATTTTTATTCTCTAATATAGTAGTTACGATTTTATCTACATCTGGTTTTACAATATGCATTCCTTCGTAACACTGATCTACACAATGAGCACATTTATTATCACATGCACTTGTAAAATGCACATCAAAACTGTTGTATATGCCATCACAACAATTACATTTTTTCTTCATAATTAACCTCTCTTTCAAAAAATCCAAGCTACTGTGATTTTATTTACTACCAAATTCCGTTTACCGTCTTATCAATTGCTTCTCTCATCACTCCACCTGTCATTTTATTCATTATATCTGCAACAAGATCTTTAAATTCTGCTCCTATTCGCCTATTATGACGAGCACATGGTTTTGAACAATAATTATTTCTTCTACATTTTTCACAGTTACCATTCAATTTCCACTGTTCATTTTCCTGAATCTGTTCCATAATACCTTTTAACCTCCAATCATTTTTCGTAGCAAAACGAAATGTTTCTAATAATTTTTATTCTCTATTCATCATCAATCGAATAATACACATAACCTTGACTATCTTCTTTTTCAATTGCTTGATGAATACCGATATTATTTTCAGACCATTCTAAAAACGGACATCCAAAATTCCCATAAGGAACTTCTTCGTCTTTGTCCTCAACTCTAATAAATCCCTTATATTTCGTTAATAATTCTGGACAGTTCTGTTCAACCCATTCTCTTTTTGCAGACACGCAAAAATTAATTGACATATCTACAAGCGATTCTACAATAACAAGTTCATTGTCTTTTACCCATTGTTCATCTCTAAAATTTATATAATAATTTTTATCTTTTGACATACAAATCCAAGATATAAATGGTTCAACGTTTGGATAGTACTCTGAAGACCATTCATTCAATTCAAAATATATAATGTTATTGTTAGACATTATTTGTTTTCACCTCGCTTCCATATGAAATCGAACTTTCTTATCATTTCTATTTATGTAACACAGCTTCTATATAATCTTCTCTTAAAATCTCATACGATTTCTTATCGTAATATTCTCCATCGTAGCATTTAAATTCCTTTCTCCAGATGCCTACAATTCTTCCATTATATTTGTCTATCATTTTGTCATAAGACTTCTCAATAGGATTTCCAACTACAACACAAAATGTCAATTTTCTAAATTTAAATTTCTCGAAAATATCCTTCAATGTTTGTCCCAGATCCATTCCAAATACAATTTTGTTGTCTGAAAAATTGTAAATACACAATCCGCTGCAACTATTATCAGAACGATTTACATTGTATTTTATGTATCCAATTACATTTCCATCCTTATCAAGTGATACAAATTGATGTTTATTCCATGTATTTTCTTCAATTTTTTCTTCATCGCAATAAACATCAGCGTGTACAAACTTATATTTATCAGTAAACCATGTGTCTACTAATTTCTTCTGTAATTCTTCTTTATACTTAATTGCCAAATCTAGCACACTATTTCACCTCCAAATCACAATCCATTGAAAACCACATTTCTTACTAAAACTCACCAGATTCTCCCTGATTGAAACTTCCTTACATTAATATCTTTTATGCTGATGCTTGTACATAGTTGTTTAAACTATTTATCATATATGTATAATTCTCTTTCTGATTCTCCGAATATACATTATTTTGATTAGAAACTTTTACAAGCCATTGATCTAAATCAATATTGTTTTTTAATGCATATGCAAAAATAGCAATCAATGCATTTTCATTATGATAATCAAGAATCGCAGATTCCTTATTAAATCCATGCAGTTTGTTCTTTGCATAATCTATAAGTTCATAACACTCATCTATATCATTTTCTGTAGCATCTGGATTTACGTTTGCTTTTACAAACTCAAGAGTATCGTCCTCTGCTGTTTCTACTATGTTATTCTCTACTTCACTTTTGCACTCTTCGTTTTCAGTTTCTTCAATATGTAAATAATCATTCATAAGTTGAATAAGTAGCTCAACTTTTCCTGTAATAGTTGCTTTATTTTTAGACTGATGATCCTTAAAGTCATCCATATTAATTCCATTAATTTTTGTATTCTTTAAACCATTATTATATGCATTTAAGAAATCAATAAATTTATTTAAACCAATATTATATGTAAGGAATTTATGAAATACTGCCATCCACATAGGAGTATATGTAGTAGTAAACATAGTGTTCACGTTATCTCCTGCGTGTTCAAGTACTGTTTCCAATTTATCTAAATCTGACTTAACAACATCAAATTCTTCTTGGCTTGCATTTTCGTCTAAATATTTATAAGCCATTCTTACATCTGATTTCCAATTGTCTGAGTGGAAAAACAACATAACCATTTCTGCAACCATTCTATCTATTTTTCCTTTTGTCCAATTTGAAGGAGTATATTTGCCACAATTCTTAAAGAATCCTGTTTTTTCTGTAATTGTCTTAATCTTTCTTGCCGTTTCAGTAGAAATAATAGTCATTCCAGACTGTTCCTTATTCATACTTGCGTGGTTATTATAATCTCTAATATGATCTGCAATCTGGTCATCTGTACAATTAAAAAATTTGGTCACATTGACATTAAAATTATTAAATCTTTTCTTTAATTCATCTGGCAAATCTTTGTATGACTTCCCAATAACATCAATAACTCTCAATTCAAAAATTGGAATTCCATCTTCGTCAAGAACACGGTTTCCATTTTCATCCAATACATATTCTCTGTATTGAATTAAATGTCTTTCAGCACCTTTTGATCCAATTTTAAAATGATTTTCTTTAAAAGATTCTGCATAAGAAAGACGTTGTAACCCATCAATAAGGTGGGAAATTGTCATTCCTTTAACATTTTGTTCGCAAAGAATAATTTCTGGGATAGGAAGATTTGAAAGAAGTCTACAAATATATCTATTTCTTTCTTCATTGCTCCACTGAAAAGGTTTTCGCTGTAATATATACTTACAATTAATATCACCCGTCTTTTTCATATCAATCAAAGAAAATATAGAATACTTGTCCATCCTATATCCTTCAGCCTCTTTAATTTCCATTACTCTTTCTTCCATTACGTTTTCCTCCTCTATAAATTCTCTCTTATTCTTTGTAAATAATGTAAGGTTTTCGTTCATCTTAATTGATTGCATCACACTGTTGTATTCTTTGTCTGATATGCTAAGTTGTTGTTTAATTTCGTCAGAAGAAATATCTTGCATTTTCATTTTCAATATTATTCTTTGTTTATTGCTTAATGATACCATAAATTTCTCAATATTATCATTCGCTTGAAAATTCAAATTACTTTCATTCTCAATATTAAAATTTGAAGCAATTTTCTCTTTTAGGTCAACATCGTCATCTAAAGCAGGTGTATCAAATGATATATCAGAAATAATAACTGGCGTTTTCTTTCCATTAGAGTCAATTTCATAGACAATGTTTCCCTTTTTATCTCTAAGAAGGTTTTTTCTTTTTCCTCTTTGATAGTTATCTCGATACCACGTGCTTACTTTTCTTTTTATATTTCCAATTAAAAAAGTATTGAAATTGGCTTCATTATTTTCATCATATGAAACAGCACTTTCCATCAAGACATCCATTGCTTTATCATACAGTTCGTCATGTTCTGAATTTGGAATATTAAATCCTTTAAATGTATGATATGTAATTTTTTTTAACTTTCTCATATCATCTTTCATATATGTATTTATCCATGCCATCTGTTTTTTTGAAAGTTTTTTTAATTTTTCACGCAATATTTCATCTTTCATTTGTATCACCTGCCTTTCTTATATTTTTTTAATCTTCTAATATATCATTAGCAATCTTCCAATACTGTGTTCTTCCTTTATATTCTCCGTCAGAAACTTTACTTAACTCCAATTTAATCTTTTCAATCGTATACGATCTATCAATTGCATCTGACATAACTGTTACATATCTTATACACTGTTTAATTTTACGATGTTTATCTCGTATATCATCGAGTAGATAGCCTATCTTTGCCACTTTATGAGCTTGTGGCTTCTTACCATTATGTACTTTCTTATATTTTTCTAATGCATGATTAATATCGCTTTCTGCACTATCACACTTTGATAATGCACTATTAAGTAAATTTTTATATGTAATAAGTTGATTATCGTCCCAGCCTGCTAACCCTAAGATAGAATTGGCTTCTGATTCAATCTTATCTAATAAAGCATAATCGAAATTACCTTCATCTCCTGTATAAATATTTGCATTTCCTCTATAATAAAGAGATTTATCAGATTTCTGTCCTGTATCCACATCTATAAGACTGTATTTCTTAATCCATGAATACTTCTTTCTGCTATTCTGTACTAATGACCTCGCCTGTTTGTAAGTAAAGTTTTTTGCCATAGAACTCGAAGTCGTTATCATATACTCACCTGACTTCATAGGATTTTCCATAACATAATTTTTTCCATCTGTTAATATAAACAAAAAATCACTCCTCTCTGATTTTTGGCGTACTTTAATAAACCTTTTGATTTTTCAAAAAGTTAAAGTAACATATTCAATTGTTAATTTTTTTTGTGAATTAGGTAGAAAATACCACTTTGAACTTGAAAAAAATATAATTTATATGTAAAATAGTGTCAGGGGTAATATATCCCTACCTAATAATTGCAAAGATAGAAGCAAAGCAGAAAGATGTTCCCAGCATCGTTTGAATCACTTGCTTCTATCTTATTTTTTATATTTTATATCATACACCGAACATACATTCTTGTCAATATTTTTTCAAAATATATGTTCGATAGTTTATTTTATTTTTTATATAGTATTGTATGCAAATATCCTTTTGGTACACTCTCCTGTAAATCTGAAAATACCTTCAATTGTGCCGAGAAATCATCACACAGTTTAGCAATTGTAGCAGCTTCTTCAAGAATGTTATGGCATTCTCCAAACTTTTTCTTTTTAAACCCAATATTACAATCAGGATTTTCAAGATCCTGTTTAGATACAAGAACAACTGCATCTTTTTTAGCAACCTTCTTTGCTTCTTCAAGACTCATAACTACATATTCCATAATTATTTCCCCCCTTTTAAATCTCCAAATCTCCAAAATTCGCATCATATACAGTTTTCACCTTCTTTTTTTCCTGTAATTTTATGATTGAACCAAGTTTTTTCAAAATTCTTTCTTTTGAAATCTGTCTTACGCACTCACCAAGGAGTATTGAATCTTTACTTAATCCCTTCTCTAAATCTTTACAAAAGAAGGAATGAGTTGACTGATGAACATGCTTGATTTTGGTAGTAAAAGGCATTACAATAGTAGTACCAGAATATGTATTGCCTGTATTATTTTGTATAATAACGGCTGGTCTAATTCCACCCTGTTCCCCTGCAAAAATAACTTCACCAAAATCAACTAAAACAATATCGAATGTTTTCACTTCCATTTTTTCATTCCTCCTTCCTCTTATGTACCTTTGATATTTCATATTATATATCAATTCGTATTATATGTCAACATATATTATTGAAAAATATATTATTTTTTGATATTATACATATATATATTATAAAAAGGAGCATCATTATGATCGAATTAAATGTCAAATCAGTTCTTGAAAAACAAGGTAAAAGTCAATATTGGTTAGCAAAAGAAACGGGGATCTCACCAAACAATATAGGAAAAATATGCAATGGTGAAACCAAAAACATACGTTTGGATACAATGGATAAAATTTGCAATGCTTTGAATTGTATCCCAAACGATATCTTATTTTTTCAAAAGGACGATACTAAATAAGTACCGTCCTTTACATATTTATATAATTCTCATCTCATTTGCCATATCAATTGCAGCTTGATACTTATCTACATCATCCGTAAGCATTCTTATTATCTTTCCAAAATCATCAGATTTCAGAGAAATAACTGGCATATTCTTAACTATCTCATCTCCTTTACCTGCAAGTACGTTATGGATAAACTCTCCATGATCGTTGATTAACTGTCGATTTTTCTCTTCTGTTAAGCCAATATAATTCATTGTTGTCTGAAGATCAGTATGATTGAACAATTTCTGCAATGATAGTAGACAGTCAGGATCAAACGGATGTGTCTTATGAATCCAGTAGCCAAACGATTTACGTAAGCTGTGGCTCGATACCCGATATTGAATACCAGCATATTCAATTGCTTTCTTTAATTTCTTTCTATAATCATCAGTCTGCCATTTAACAATATCATTATATTCAACTTCCCAATATAAATAATCACCTAATGTCTCATACTTGTTTTGTTTTTTATAATCAGAAACAATCTTTTCTTTTCGTTTTTCGGAAAAATCTTTATCTAATTTTTCACACCAAAAATCCAACGTAAACACTTTGTAATGCCAGAATTCTCCTCTATGAATCCAATCTGTTTTAGGTTGATAATAGAAAATATATTCATCATAATGCCCCATTGGATTGATTTTGACGTGTGACAGATAATTGTCAACAGCTTCCCATACCATATTACTCACAGGAAGATTAGTAATCTTGCCTGTTTTCTGTTCTTCAATAGTATCAATTTCGCTCTTACGATTTCCATTCTCATAATACAGATCAGACCATCTCATCATTACTGTATCACCAATTCGTCTACCAAGCAGTAGCTCTAATAATGTAATAAGATATCCATCCCATTCATTATTCTTTTCAAACCACTCTACAACATTCTTAATATCAGACATATTCCAAAATGGCTGCACTTCTGTTTTACCTTTTTTCTTTGTTGCATAACTTCTTATCTGTGCCATGTTAATCAACCTCTCTTTCTACATACATATTCTCCGTTTGCCATTCAGGTAGCAGTTCATTATTCTCATCATAATATTTTGACTTCAACTGCATTGCTCGTCTCATTCGTTCACCCATGTCATCACACCATCTGACTTCTAAGTTCTTTGTTTTCATTTCCAAATGTGTACATAAACAAATTATATCCTTGACGTGATCTTTTTCTTTTGTATTTGATCTTGGAATACCACTGCCAACTTGATTCTCTCTTAGACATCTAAGACAAATAAATTTTGAACTTCGTTCTGGATGTCCATTTCTTTTACACATATTTATCACCTCATTTTTGCAACAAAAAAGAAGCAGTTAATTTCTGCTTCTATTTATTCTCTAACAATTTTTAAACCAATCCTTCAAAATAATTTTTATTGATAATATTTCTTCTATTTTTACATGTTTCAATAACTTCCCAATAGTATTCATCATCATATCCCATATAACAATTCGCAAATGCTACTGCTTCTTGTCTATTGTGTGCTTCTACAATTAAAATCTCTCCACTTAAACCTTCATCACCCAAAATATATATTTCATTCATTCCTATCCTCCAATTTACCTTGAAAGCAATTTTTCATCTCTTATTCCGATTCAATATCAACCGGATTTTCCAATTTTAAAATTTCATCTCTATGCTCTACCAACGCAGCACTTGCAATAGCATTTATTTTGTTCTGATAAAAAGATTCAATTTCTCCCTTTGCTTCCATAACAGTTTTATCCATCTGTTCATTGAACTGATCTGCAACAAATCCAATATTGCTACCAATATCAGAATTAAGCATATTCAATTTCATAAGAATCACTTCTTTGTCTTTTTTAGTTAAGTTCTTTTTCGATTCAAATAATGCAGCAACTTCATCAATCAATTCTTTTGATTTCTGCATTGCTTTATTTGTTTGTGTTTTAAATTCATCTGTAAATTGTTCTCTCTTGCTTACGAAATCGCATTCTGGAATTCTACCATCCTTTTCTGTATAACGAATTGTACATGGAATGCCAGTCCCACAACCAAAAGAAGTAATTGCTTCTGCAAATTGTGAATAACTCATTTCCACTTTTGCAATAGGCTTATCGCCAAAAATATTGTCACGATTTAATCCTCTTGTGATATCAGCATGTCTAAGTTCCATTGTAATAACATTACTATGCTCAATACTGCTACCAAATAATGGAGTTTTACCACCATACGCACGATTAAACATCAGCGTTCCATATGAAGGATGTGTTGTTTTTATTCCAAATTTTGTTTTTTCTACTTTATATTCATCTTCCATATATGTTTTTACCTCACTTTCTATATTATTAATTCTGCATTCTCATCTGTTTTCACAAATCCATTTATCTTAAATTGCTCTAATGCCATATAAATTTCTGAAATAGATTTACACCAAACAGTATCTTCATATCCTGCAAAGTGTACACTGAAAATATTACCAGGATGCTCGAAGATATTATCTATAAGTTTTTTATCTTTTCTTTGTAATATAATCTTTGACATATGTATCACACTCCATTCTATTTTATATAACATTATTCTCCATTTAAGACATGATAAAATCGTCATTTTAACCATTCATTTCATTTTTATATGATTGAATTCTGCGAGATAATTTTTCTTTGTAATCCTCGTCAGATGTATAAAGAATAATATTATCACCTTGTACATCAAAATGAACCTTTTCATCATCAAAAAATGCTTTATCACAAGTAAGTATAGTTCTTATTGGATGATTACAAAGCTGTAATCCTTTAGCAATACCAAGTTCATAATAAACTCCACCACGATTCCCTGTAAGATCAGCAATTAAAATAGTTGAGTCAGTTATATCATCCACAATTTTTCCAATAATAGAACCTTCGTATTCTTGGTCGTTCACCTTGACGATAGCATAATTAGCAGCTTGTACGATTGGTGTAAGAACATCTTTATACAGACGTTCTCTTTCATCATCGAAGCGCATTGCAACAAACACTTGATGTCTTGATTTAATTGGTGGAGGAGTTATTACATTTGCAATAGATTTATACGCCCGTTTTAAAATAGTAACAAGAGCATCATTATATTGCTTAAATACACCTCCATGTTCTTTTATCATTTTAATGTAATGTTTAGTTTCTGGTGAAAGTAAATTCATGTTTGACAAAACATCTTCAGAATCCATTGCCCATTCAGCTGCATTTGGTTTTAAAGGATTGTCAATTAATCTTTGTAATTCTTCTTTTTTGTTCATTTATATCACCTCTTCCAATCTCCCAAGTAAATCATTCTTTACTGATTCAAATACTCCATATCTACTTTTGAACAGTAATTGCAAATTCGATTTACATCGTCAAATGTCAATTCATTATGCTCTTTTAAAAATTCTAATAAGTTATATCTTACATTTTCGATTGCTTGACCATGACCATCACAATAACCTTCTATAAAATCTTGAGACATATAATCACCTCCAACTGTCACATGAAAGTTAAATTTCTTTGCCTCTATGTTCTATGAACCATCTATTTGCTATTGTATGAGTCAATTCAATTTGAAGCATTAATACAGTATTTGCTCCGAAATCTTTTTCATATTCTTTTTTAATTTCCCCCAATTCGTTATTATCTGGAAAACCAGATATTTTTTCTGCTTCAAGAAATTGTCCGTATAATACAGATAATTCTTCATCCGATTTTGTTTCAAATATATTCACATGCATAATGATTATTCTCCCTTCTTAACTTGAAACTTAGATTTCCTACTATTTGCTTTCGATAATTACATTGATTCCGTCAAGCTTCAATTCTCTTACTGTATTCTCTGCATTATACCAATCAAATTCTTCCGCATTGTCTTTTGATACCCATGCACCATTATTGTAGTATTTAATATCATTTTCTTTTTTTATAATATATTTACACATTATAATTCTCCTTTCCATTCCACAAGAAAACTTGGTTTCTTGTTACTTTAATATTCTCTGTTTTAATAAGTAATGGTGCTATAATTTATACAGCACCATTATCTTCTAAAAATTTTCTATACATGTTTTCAATTCTATTCAAATCATCCTTGTGTAAATCACCGATTTTGAATATAAAGCTATCTTTTGTAAGTAGCGTTACTTTTGATACTCTCGCAGTTGAAGCCAATCTCAGACTCGCTTCTTCCCAATAGATAATAGGAGTATCATAAGGATCTTCTTTTCTTGCCTTATGCTTTGTTATCTTGACAGATAATACACCAAGTAAATTTTCATCAAGCACAACAACAGGTCTATTCAGTATTCTACTTGGATCTTCTTCTAATGGAAATTCAACAAACCATACTTCTCCTTTGTTCATTATTCGATACCTCTTTCTTTTTTCATTTGCTCAAACATATCATCCCATTCTGATTCAGTTGCCCAATCGTCAACAGAAGATATTGTCGCTTTCCCTTCTTTATTGTAATTTGTATTTTTCATTGCTAACTGATATAATTTCAAGCCATATATTCCCGTATTCATATCAGGATGAAATGGTAAAGCCTGTTCTCTTACAGCTTGTTTAGCAGCCATTGTAAAGAAAGTAGTCATATCCATTCCAAGATTAGACATAAGCTCCTGTAATTGAGCTTTCAGTGTTTCATCAATTCTCATTGTTACATTTGTATTTGCCATATATATCACTCCTTTCTTTAATATTATTATATTCTCCATTTGCATCACTGTCAATACATTGTTATAACATTGCACATGAAACTATTATTCACTTAGAATATGTATTCTATATTATACAAATCAATCATTATGCATTTTTCAGTTGTACCTCTAAAGAAATTAAATTCCGTAGAATCCATTAATGGGGCGGTTTTTGTAAACTGTTTCCATATAGATTCTGTACACTTTTCCAAACCAGAATCTCCATAATAATCAGCTTCTATTTCACACCATGTAATATTTGATCCTTCAGGTATTTCAATGTGATTTCTGAATATTTTTGGAATAATTATCCGTTTGATCTGTGTCGGTAACACTTTACTAATTATATATTCTCTATAATCATTCTTATGAGAGTCATTATTTTTCATTTGATTTTCTTTTGCATCACAATCAACCTCCAACAATGCTGCACCATAATTAGGGAATGAGTTCTGTTTATCGGTCGGGCTAAATAAATATACCACCGATGTATCATTTTCTGCTCGTTTTCCTTCGTCCCAATTATTATTTCCGCACTCATCCATACTTAAAATTCCATTTTTAGTAATTGACTCTAAATCACAAATATCTACATTTTTGTACAATATCATTTTATCAACTCCGTTTTCTCTTCACTGCTTATTCATTTTAATCACTCCAATCTAATGAAAACATGTAGTCCCCCCATAGTTCATTTAAAACCTCTCCGCTTGGAATTCCTTCTAAATCATGACGATCATCATGCAACTTTTTATATTCTTGTTCCGTTATTTCAATTCCTCGATCTCCTGAAGCAGGTGATTGACAATTGTATTTATTTTGCCCTGGTTGCAAATACCACTTTCTGTAAGATGTTTTTTTAGTTTTTTTATTAAAAAATTCTCCAAAGCAAACAATTACTTTATCTGTTGTAACTTCTGTAGCCATCACCCTTTGAGTCATTGGATTGTATTTGTCATAAGTTGGTCTGCCACTTTTTATTGCACGAACTTTTTTCTCTTTTGCCTTGTTATTTTCTTGACGCATTCGTTCATCAAAAGAATCCCTATACACTTTTCCACTATGTACACCGATTGTCAAATTATGGGTATTCCCATATTTGTCTTCTTGTGTCCAACTATAAGTTTCCTCTCCATTGACATAATATTTTCCAGTTCTACCTATACAAGTTATATTTCCATTTGAATCTAAGGCTGTCGTATTTCTTTTCGTTTTTACATCATCAACTGCACGTCCTACGCTTGCAACACCTTTTAATCCTAACAATGCTAACATTTCTACTAACATATTTAATCACCATCTTTCCTATTTATTATACTTATCTGCCTTATTGTCAACGTAATCTTGAAAGTCATAACGACTTTTTCCATCGCCAAACTTCTGATTATTTTTTGGTTTGTTTCCTAAACTGCATAACCAAAAATAGATGCCCATTGTTAAAATAAATCCAATCAACTCTGCCATAATAACTACCCCCAGTTTTTTTATATTATATCATGTCTTGTGTCCTATTAAAAGGACAGCAAATTTCCGTTTCATTAGATTACTGATTAAATAGCATAATTGTTTTTATTCCATATTGGTCTGTATGGATAGTTGCCATACTGAATTTATATGATGTAGTTTCAATTTTCTCTTTAATAAATTTTTCTTTGTCTTCTGCATTATCAATATCAGAAATTTTGATTGTAATGCAAATTGATTTATTGAGTCCTTCTTTCGTATCACAAAGATACTTTCTTGCAATTTCTAAATATTTTTCTTCCATATAATTTCCTCACTTTCCGTAGTAAATCATTGTTTTATATTTACAATGGCTTACTAATATTACCATTGTTCCAAATCGCAATAACAGTTTTTTCAAGCTCTGGTGCTAATAATGGATTTGTACAATATCTTTGTACATATGCTCCACATTTACATTGCACAACACAATGATCTTGATTATTGAATCTGTTATATACAATTTCGACTTCTGCCTCACCACAATATTTACATGGATTTAATTTCACTTTATGTTTTTCTGTATGTGACTTCATATCAATTTCTCCAATCTTCCTAATAAATCATCGTTTCATTACTATATACATACCGGGTTCATCTACTGATTCATCTGCTTCAAAATAAGTAATTCCGTCTCTAATAATTGGTGCATCTTCTAATGATAAAATTGCATTTATAAAATCTTCTTTTGCGCAATTCCACATATCAATAAGCTCGCCACCATATTCAGCTAATGGGTCTACTTGATAACCAACATCTCCGTTATCACACAAGAAGATATAAATATCTCCCCAGTTAATACGAATCCAATCTGCATCAGTTCCACCAACTAAAGAACTCTCAATTTCTGCAAATTTCTTTGTATATTCCTGAATTTCCTTTGACTTATTATTTTGAAGTATATCTTCTGCTATTGCATTACAATAATTAAATTGTTTTATCAAATTCTCTTTTAGCTTACTCATAAAATCATCTCCATTCTTCACAGCAAATCCTCATTTCATTCACCTTAATACAATTAACTCTGCTTCTTCTGCATATTTTCTTGCAGCATCGTATCCATTTCTATTAAGTTCACCTTCAATACTGAACCAAAGTGAATCTAAAAAATTTGGAATAGATGCGAAATCTTTATTTGGATATTTTTCTCTATATCGTTTATACGCTATTTTATACAATTCATCTACTAAATCACGTTTCATCATATATCCTCCATTCTTCACAGTAAACCTCATTTTATGGTTATCCAAAATACTCAAGTTCTAAATAATCAGGTTCATCAATTAAACCAATTTCATCCATGTATTTTTTACAGGTATCTTTTAATGCTTTTTCTGATATATTTCTTTCAATATCATTAAGCTGCCAAGGATAGCCAGATCCAAACACAACAGACGCTAATGTATCACCACTATCATCTGGCATACAATAATCAAATCTAATCCCAGTTTCTCTTGACATGATATTAGCAATTATTGCACCTAATCCATAAGATCCATTATTCTCACACTCATAATCTTTAAAGAAATCTTCTAAATCATACTCATTTTCTGTATAATCGAGCAATTCATCATATAGTTTCTTTTCACATTCTGATTTAGTAAATGTTTCTTTATGATTTTTGATAAAATCAATTAATTTTCCCTCATCACAATCACAATTAAATCCAAATCCATATACAAAACTACTTCTCATACTCATAATGTTCACCATTTCCTTTCTAAAATTAAAACTTGAAACTCTTGTTTCAAGTTTATTTAACTTCAAATTTATAATAGCTTCCAAACCATACATGTTCAGGTTTCATGATTGTTCCAAGATTCTTTTTTACCTGACCACTATCATTATAGCCGTTATGCTCCATTTCCTTACAGTGTTCAGCTTTTTCTTCTTCTGTATCATAGTAAAATTGTTTAATTGTTTTAATGAGAATATCATTTTCTCTATATTTCTTAATTACGGTTTCCTCTGTAAGTTTCATATATCATCACTCCTTGTCATCTTCCCAATAAGCATTTACATCATCTTTATTATCATCGTCATCATCCCAACAATCAAATTTACATTTTGTTTTTGCTTTACAATCCCATTTCTTATCACAATAATAACAACATCTATCATCTTTGTAACTGCAATTGTCTGTTTCAGGCTTTACATATTTCCACATTTGTACATATATCATCACTCCATTTCTAACTCTCTTCTAATTACAGTATCAACAAACCATTCAAGTTCTTCTGGAATTTCCTTCTCGCACTCATATAATTTGTTGTGAAATTTTCCATCATTATATGTTTTAATTACAAATGATTCTTGATTGTATATCAACCAATACTCATTATCTCCTGTTTGTCTAAAGTGAATATCAATATCTCTCATTTTGCCACTCCTTAGTCTCTTAAATGATCGCTACCTTCATAGGTATTCACATTTTCCATTTTATAACAGCCTTCAGCCTTATCACTTTCTCCATTATCTTTCCATGTGATATATCCACCATAATGATTTTTAACTGCCTTAACAGCTTTATTCCATGAATATTGAATATCCTCATGTGTATTTACATATTCATCCCATAATTCTTTTGCTTTATCTAATGATTCAGCAACAACCATATAATAAAAGTCTACACAATATCCACTTGCTGTCCATCTAACTATAAATTCTCTCATTTACTTTATTCCTCCTCCAAATCTAATTCGTTATCACAATCTACTATTGCAGGAATTATATAATTACTTGGTGTTGCTCCATCTGAACAACTGCAATACATTCCATGCCAATGTACTGTGATATTATGTCCATAAACATCGTTCTCTTCACTATTTGTCTCAAACATTTCGTTCACTGCCATATCGTGCATTTTAACAAAATCTGAACGAGAAACTTTAATATCCGTTGTATTGCCCTTACCAGTTAACTGTATCATTGCTTTTCGTAGCATTTCATTTGACTTTTCAAGTTCCTCAACTTTGCTTTTTGTCATATTTAATAAGTTATATTCCTCAACTGTCATCATTACCATTCCATTTTCTGTTACCATAAAATCACTCTCCAATCTTAAAATGAAATTGCTATTTCTTTACATTGTCATTTTATGAATCTTATCCCAATCAATCTGATTAAACAGTTTGCTTCTAAAATTTTCCAACTCATCTGCCTTTTCACACTGCTCACAATAATCATCCACATCATCGAAATAATCATCTTCCGTCTCCATCCACCAATCTTCCCATTCGGACTCTTCTTCGTTCCAAATCTGAATACCGCCTGTATTGCAATAATCTGGTTTAATTCTGTTCTGTAACTGAAATGCGTCATAAGCAGCCAATAAATCCATAATCTTTTTGCCTTCTTCTACTGTATTAATTGGAATATAAAATGCTCCACCATCTGCCCCTACCTGTGGAATCCACCATACTCTTAATTTACTTATATTACTCAACCTCACTTTCCAACTCTGATCTTATCCAACTGCTTTTTTAATTTTCCATCATTAATCTCAACTTCATATCCAGACAAATAAGAAACAATGTCACTTGCTCTCTTGTTACTCCGTGTAATACATATAGGAATCCCATCAACTGAAATAACTGTTTTATATGTACTGTTATATTGCTTTACTCTTGTCTGCGTAATTTTCATTTTTCATCACTCCTTATTTTAAATAATTCATATTCTAACAACTCATACACTTCATCACTATGCTCATACACATACTTTTCAAATTCATCATAATCTCCGTCTTTTTCAGGAAAATCCGCATAAAATCTATCATACATTGGATCAGTTATTATATGTTCATTAAATAACTCTCCCTTGTATTCAAGTTCTGCATCAGCCCATTCTCCGTGTGAAATATATCCAATATCTTCAATTCCACAATAGTTTGGATATTCTTTCATTGGAAAACTTACTACACCATTTTTTATTACAAAATCTCTTTCTATTGTGCTTGTCATAATTTCACGCTCCTTTATAGTTCTCCAAGAATCCAATTCTCTGCAAAATTAAGTACAGTTTCCGGAATATTTTTAATTTCCTCTTCATCATAATTAAAAGTTTTCCCTACAACTTTTGCTGTAACCACATTATCCTCTTGATAAGTAATTTTGTATTCTTTTACATTTCCAATCTCCCTTATAAGTTCTACTCTTAATACATTCATATCTTATACCTCACTTTCTTAATCCCAATCACTAGGTAATTCAGGATGACATTCATATTGAAAATCATCTGCATTTAATTTATTGTGTTTTAAACAATATTCCAATTCTCTTCTTGTTAAATCTTCACATAATCCTTTTATATCTACACATTTCCCATCCATTTCCGAGTCATCTACATCAAATTCCCATATTGCTCTTACTATCATATTTGCTACCTCGCTTTCTCTTTAAGAAACAGTTCTTTCCTTTGATTTTATTCTGTTGGTTTAGCTTTTCTTACGAAGCCAATTTCCTGACACATATAATTTAACCAACTTGTATTATGATCAGCCAGTTTCTTTGTTTTCCTATATACTCCATTTTTATCAGCTTGCTTATTTTCAATACATCTTATCAACGTTTTATAATCATCAATAGGCACAATTTCCGCTGTAATTTTTGTGAAGCGATTAGTTGCTTTATAAACATTGTTTCCTAAAGACTCAATCTTACATAAAACCTCATTTTCGTCTGTATCTGTTCTAGTCCAAATATTATTTTCTATTTTGTCTACTATCATAATTGCTATCTCCTATCCAAAAATCGGTTCTCTTATAATGTTAATACTTCTACATCTTGTCAAGTCTACAACGCTTGTAATAGTTTTCCGTTTTGCTTTACTCTCTCCGTACGGATTAAATTCACCCTCAGTTACTTCATATCCAGTCTCCAACATGCAATTCTTACTCTGAATATATCTTTTCCATTCCTTATAACATCTTAATGCATCATGTAAATCATCTGGGCTATATCTAAGCTGCTGTGTATAATAGAACTCGTTTGAATCTTTCTTAAAGAAACAAATACATTTTCCTACAACTCGTGGTTTCTTTTCTTCTGCTCGTAATGCTCGTTTTAATTCAATTAATAACTTTTTGTTCTCTCCGCATACTGCTAAATATGCCAAACGACTTCTTACTTCTTCTGGGAAATTTATGTGCTTTCCATTTAAGGAAAATCCTACTGATTCAGGTGCATATTTATATCCACCCCAATGAAAATTTTCGTGTTTTCTCATATCAACCAACCTCACTTTCTATGCTATCTTTTCCCATTCAATATGTGTATCTTTTCTATGTGCTTCCCTTGATACGACAAGAATTTCTCCCTTGTAGTATCTAAACATAGTGTCATCTAAATGTGGTCTTGCTAAAATTTTCTGCCTTATTTCTTCAATTTCTCTTCCACCATGTTCAGCTTCATATTTTTCTAATGCCCATTCTAAATCCTCATAAAAGTCTAATAATGCACATTCAACCGCTTTTCTGTGCCTGATTTCCTTAATTTCATTCATTCGCTTTTCAGCATCCTCATAAGTCTCGAACACTTCATTCGGATATGCATCATTATGACTTCCATAACATTGTGTCCATGCAGGATATTTTTTCACAAGTCTATATGTATTATGATTAAATTCAGGTTCAATAATTGGCTCTACATTTTCCATTTTTACAAGATAACCATTATCAAATAACCACTGAATATCTAAAGGATTTTTGATGGATCTACCTTTCATTGCAGCATTGATTTTATCTTTCTTTTCCAGATCCTCTGTGACTGTATATAAATCTGTACTATAAGTCCATCCTTTAGGAACTTTCTTAAATTCCGTTTCTGACTGGAAATCATCAAATGGAACTCCGTTTATTAGTCTGATTTCTGGTGCTTTCAACCGTGATACTTTGTGAGTACATGTTGTTTTATACTCATATATTCCATATGATACATACATTCCAAACTGACTATCTTCAATGTAATAACAAACCCGATTTTGTTTCATTTTTCATTCTCCTTCCAATAAAATAAGACAGACACATTTGTTTGCGTCTGCCTTATTATTCTCTATATTAGTCTTCATCTTCTTCAAAATCAATATCATCTCTTTCAAATTCATCCGAATCAGAAAGATATTCTGCATTGGTTGCAACTGGAATTTCATCAATATGATTCTTTGCATAATCAAATGCAATATCATACTGTTCTTCTTCTGTTTTACCTTCTAACAATTCCATAGGAATATCAATTCCTACATCCCCCACGAATGTATAAGTCATTGCAATGTGCAATCTTTTTGTTTTCTTTTTATCTGCCATAATTATCACCTTTTACCTTTCTTATAAAATTACAATTTCATTTGATTACATTTCTTCATTATTATATGTATAATCAAAATCTCCATATTTTAATTCAGACTTAATAATATCCCTTGTTTCTGTTTCCCAATCCTTCCTGAATAGTTTTGCCTGTTCTTTTGGAGTATTTTCTTTGTCAACTAGCTTAAATTCTCCATCCACATAATCGTATCTTGTAGTGATAGGTTTATATTCCATGTTGCCTTCTTCAATCTCTTTCGAGATTTTCATCTTTAACTTCTGTTGAGATGTGCCAATGAATAAAAGTCTCATGCTGGAATACTCTTTCCATTCATTACAACTATGCAAGTAATATATTTGTTTTGCCATATTTTTGTCTCCTTTCAATACAACCTTGACACATACATTCATCAGCCACAATCATTTCTAATTTGTTGTCTTTATCACATACGAATCTGTCAATATTATATTTCCATCCATGACTCTGTACTATTCTGTCTGATCTGTCCCAATAACCAAGATTTTTCATTCCTGTAACAGAGCCGCTTTTATCTATGTTTGAATGAACACTAATTCCAAGTCCAGTTGAACCATCTTCAATCCACGCAATTCCATTTAATGTATCTCTATATAGATTCACATGTGGTTTTATTTCTCTTATAAACTGTTTTGCCATATAATCACGCTCCTTTACCACTCTGGCTCTTTATCAATTAAGCCTAAGTAAAACGCATCTTTTTCTCTGTTCCAAAAATGTTCTCGCAAATCAGCAAGTGTTTTAGTTCCATTTTTCAACGCTTCATAATCTGCAAGCACCATGTCATCGGTATATTTTGCATATTCGTTTCTATCAATACCTAACCTAAATCTCTTACCTGTTTTTATTAGCCCCCATTTGTTTGTGTTTTTTGCTATCGGATAAGCACCAATCATATATCCGTGTAAATCTGGATATGCTTTTGTGTTTTCACTATGCCAATCTTCAAGCTGTATTTTCGTTCCGTCTGATAAAACAGCCTTGTCAATTATTTTCATAACACTCAACCTCCTTAATCAAAGCAATCTCTTAATATTGCCATTTCTGAATTCCATTCCTGTCCACAACAATATTCAACTCTGTCTCTTTCAAAACTGTAATAAAGTCTGTTTAAAATTCCACAAGATTCAACATAATTCATACTTGCGTTCATAATTCTCTGTCTACGTCTGCCTCTTGCTGTATTCGCAACATATTCTCTGAATAATTTAAATAATTCATATCTTGTATCATCATCAATATCTTTCCATCCATCAACTTTTGATACATATCTTCCATCTAACACATTCTTGCAACTCAACTGTTCTGCGTCATTATATTTTTCAAACATACTAATCAACCTGCCTTTCTAATTTCTCCAACTTCTTGTCACTATGTCATATAAAGCTCCGTTTGCATCCTGGTATTCGTCATCTTCTGAATATGTAAACACATAGCATTTATGTCCACTGATATTTTTCGTTTCTCTTTCTCCATACAAGATTGCATATCTTTCTCTAAAACTTGCACTATTACACATTTCTCTCATTTCTTCATCTCGCTTTGGATTTCCACAAGCTGCCTGAACGCAGCCATATAACCATCCATTGAGATAGTCAATGTTGTAACAATACTGTCTCCATGAATCTGAATCATCAGTGAATACATAGAAACTTTCTCCATCGTCTCCTCTTGTAATCCGTGGATAACCAAAGTTTGCAATAAATGCCATCAGGTTATCTTTAATAATTTCCATTTCGTTTTTTGTAAAATCATACATAATTCATCCCCCTTTATAGTCTACTTATTGTAAAGTGATTTCACCATCTCCATACACTTCATCATCAGCCCAAAATCTGTATACTCTCCCAAATTGCTAATAATAAAAGTATCTTCCAAAACAGTAACTAACAACTTGTCTGCATTTTTGCAGTAATCAACTGTCACACGTCCATTGTCCGTATAGCAGTTTTCAGCAAACATCTCATTCATTTTGTCAACCCAATTTTCCATATTCATTTCCTCGCTTTCTTGTAATAAAATAGGCAGCTAGGTATTTATTCTCATAACTGCCTTTGCGGTTGCATTATTCTGTTTAGTATGACGCTTCTTATAAGTATCTTTCCATTTAGAAGCATTCTCTTTTGACAATCCAGCCCGTACTAACTGCTTTTCTATTCTGTCCTCAAAAGACAAATCCTTCCATCGTGGTTTTCTTTTAGTCATTTTCTTCACTCCTTCCTAAGAAATCTTAGTTTAATTTGCTTTATTCATCTGCTTCGGGGCATTCATTGTAAGCATCATCAATAAGCATTGTTACTTGACATTTTTCGCAATTATCATTTTCACAAAAGGCACATAATTTATCTCTTGCATCTAATAATTCTGCCAATTCATTCATGCTTATATTTTTATTATTCGCTTCATATTCTTCTTCCAAAAATGCTTTATAATATTCAACTTCATCAAATTCATTCTTTTCCATATCCTGCAATGTTGAATAAATCATTTCTGTAAGTTGTTCTTTGGTATATGACTCATATACTTCATCAGGTGTTAAATCTTCATCTTCACTTCCAATAAAGTAAAACCAAAATTCTCCAATTTGGCAAGCAATACAATCATCGTTTGGATTACTGATAATCTTTACTGTTCCATCACATAAGCCTTTAAAAATCATCTCTTTAAATGTCATAATATTTCCTCCAATGAAATGCGAATTTCTTACACCTCAAAAATTCTATAATAAGCACAATCTTCCAATGCATAATTTCTATCTTCTGTTTCTTTTGTATAGCCTTCTGCATATACAAGAACAACATCATCCTCTGACCAATCTAATACAGATGGTTCATATTCGCTTTCGTTTTTGATTGTGTTTACTTCTTCATCAAGATACTCATGAAGTGTTTTAATAGCTTCTTCCATTGTCTCACATTTCTTTGCAACACTACTTCCATCAAAATTATAAGTAATTGTAAAAATATACATTTCCCTTACCTACCTTTCTAATCTAATAAAACAAGCATTTAGTTTGTGTTCACTTCTTCAAAATAATCTGGTGTACATGAATAATCAACACCTACAATTCCTTTTGTACCCATATTTGTTTCAACTGTATATGTTCCGTCATGATGCTTAATTGCTCCATATACTTTACCAGCCGTCCAAACTGTAGCAAAATCATCATCGCCTGTTAAATCTTCTTCATAATCCTTTATACATCTTAACCGTCTTTTATATTTCATTTCTCTTACCTCCAATTCATAAGAAACACGCATTTACTGTTCCTCAACATTTACATTTTCAATGTGATGAATTTCTGGATAACTATCCATATCAATCATATAGTCAATGTGATGCTCCCACTTTTTAATTTCTTCTACACCTGCTTCATCATTTAATACAACAGTCATTGTTACTTTTACTTTTTTCATGCTATCACCATTTACCTTCCTATGAAATATCCATTTCTTCTATTCTGTAATGTGTCACTTCTTCAGTGTTATCATCATTTTCACAATAACACTGCACTTTAATAGTTTTATTATTCTGGTAAGCTTCATCACCTTCAGCTATTCCAAAACTAATTCCAGATTCACAATCTTCATTCAGATCATTTACCTCTTCCTCTGCTAAGATTTCAGCATAACTCCAAGCTTCTTCATAGGTTTTAAATTCTTTTTCTATTATCTCTTCATAAGGTGCTACATTTAACTTTGGATCAAAACACTCTCTTACCACCTTATATATCATATCTATGCACTCGACATAGCCACCTAATCCCTGTAACAAAATCTCTTCCGCTTTTTCGATAGCTTCCTCTTTTGAATTAGCTTTAACTTCTATCCCTATGTCCTTGCCTACCAAATTATATGTTTTCATTTTCCTTACCTCCTTATTCATTCCAATAATCATGCACTTGATACATGATTTGTTCTTTAGATAAACTTTCAACAGGAACTCCTCCACATTTTGCGTTGTGCAGAGCTTCTTCTCTTTCATCTTCTGTATATATATCTGCCTTCCTTCTCAATATATGAGAAGCTTTTTCTAAAGCAAATATTTTTTCTCTTTCATTTAAAAATGAATAATATATGCCATGTCCCCATTGCTCTCTCCATCTCTGTGATGGGTCGTAATCGCAAGCTACAATATAATTGTTGCTTGTTTCAATTAGTCCAAAGCATTTGCCTTCTGAATTGTTTAGTTTTAACAATTCTCTATGAAATTCTTTCATTTAACGCACCTCCAAATTCAATTTATAATCCCTAATTAATTTATGTCTAACCATCTTGTTAAGATGAGTATTTACAACTAATGTTTTCCCTGAAACTGCATTTACAAACATAAAATGGCTACCGCTTGATCTTCTACATTCGTAATTATTCACTTCCAATATAGGGACAAATTCTCGCATCTCTCTTGAAAGTCTTTTTGGTAATCCTCTCATATAATCTCACCTCTTTCATTTATATATTCGCTTTTATTTACTGATTTCTGCTGAAAGAATGTCATACAGTTCTGCTTTGCTTGTTATACAAGATATTTTACTTTCAAAATAAACAGCACCTTTGCAATTTTTCAGTAATTTTTCTTCAATCTCATCTCCGTATGTTGCGTATAAACTCTGTAATGCTTTTAAATTACGGATAATAAATACATTTTTCTTTGCTCCACACCAATCCAATTTAATAATCAAATCCAAAACTTTAATGAGTGTTTCCCTATCTCTTTCAACTAATCGTAACGCTTCTCCTGACGGATTTATTACACCTATTGGATTTTTTAATTTGTGCATTTCACTTGTAATTTGAATATTATATCCTTCAAATAAGTTCTTAAAGTCTATATATTCTTTTATATTTGCTTTAACTCCTGCTCTATATGTATCTGCAACGCTCATTGTTTTTCGCCCTGACTGCTGACCTAAGAATGTTAGAATTGCCTCATGCTCATTGCATTCTGTTATTTCCATTTGTGCCTGTATTAACGGTTCATCTTTCTTTTTTGCTTCTTCGTTTTTTCTAATAATTGCGACTAATCTATGTGCACCGTCAGCAACATCTAAAATCCCATCATGTATATAAATTTTAATTGGATCAAATTTATTCTCATTATAATTTTCTGCAATTTCAATGGTTTTTGCCATGTCTGTATCTCTTTGCCAATCTGGTATATGTACAAGTGTCGGATCAAGCAGTATGTATTTCTTTTTTGCTATACCAAAAGAATTATTCAAAGCAGTTTGTATCTTGCATTTAGCTGTCTTTTCATCAAATTCACAATGATTGTGAACCCATTTTTCTGTTTCAGTTGGTGTTAAATATCTAATAAATCCTTTCTGTTTTCGCACATACTCGACAGTCTTACTTGTATTATCCATAAAGTTATATCCTATATCATGTACTTCAATTTCTTTTTTGTTTATTTTCAAAATCATGCAAATCTTATCTGCTACTTTATCAGATGGATTTGCTACACCTGTTTCGTATTTCTGAATGGATGATTTTGATAATCCAATCCGTGAAGCCAATTCCATTCTTGAGATACCTTTTTCTATTCTGATTTCGCTCAGTTTCTTTCCGTTGATTTTACACATAATTTTTACCTTTTTAACCTTTCTATTAAAATAAGGCGATCATCTTTCTGACAATCGCCCTTTGCTTTTATATATTATTTATTTCTGTTTACTTGTTTCTTTTCCTGCACATGGCTCTTTTCTTGTTGTTTCACCACATACATTATAATACTTACACCCCTTACAAGTGGGTTTTTTTAAATCTACCATAAAAATCACCTCCTGTATTTATGCTTCAATTAAATCCGCAACATCACAGACCCTTGAATTGCGAATTATTTCAAGTTCATTTTCGACTTCGCACTCTGAAACTAATTGTTCAATTTTCTTTTTTGCCTTTTCAAGAATTTTATCCTGCTCAGGCTTTGACAGTGCACAAATGTATTGTGTCAATTTAGTGTGTATCATACTCATACAATCTCACCTCCTTAATTTATTCATTGCGTCACCTAAAATTGATGCAAATGATTTACTCTCGTTTGCATTTACATTTTCTCTTTTTTCTTGTCTTTTGGAGTACAAAAGTGTTTTATCCACTTCAATATACTCCATAAGTTTTACACCTGACAAAGATTCAACAGGTGTTACCCTGTTTGTATCAATTATGTCAACATCTTTTGACATTGGCACTATCCTAAAATTAAATGATTCCATTTTGTTATGTGTTCCTCCTAATATTTATTATTGTTTACTTATATTATTCGCCTTTATTCAATTAAAAAAGCGACATTAACTGTTTTGCTAACATCGCTTTGCTTTCGCCTGATTGTCTGATCCATTTCTCAGGTTTGTCCTTTTTGTATTTCCGTGATGACTTGCGTTGCATTGTGAACGCAAGGTTATTTGTTTTTATTCCTTTTGTTGTCATGTTGACTTCCTCCTTGCTTTTTACTGTACTCCCTTGTATAATAAATAATAAACACAAAGGAGGTATTTATTATGGATAAAATTAAAACAAGCGAACTTATTTCTAAACTTGCTTTAGCTTCCGAAGAAGCTTGTAAGTGTGAAGACGAGAATTTTTTTCGTGTGACAAATCTTGAACAATTACATAATCCAATCACGCCAGAGGATTTAGTAAAAGTTGTTCGTGCCACAACAGATTTTTCTCGTTTCGTTTACATTCGCACAATCTGTAAGACATTACAGGAGTTAGATATTATTGAAAATGATGTTGATGTTTTTAATAACGATGATTTCCGTAACGCTTTAGGAAAAGCATTTAAATAGGAAGTTGGCTACCTTAATCGGTAGCCTTTTCTTCTTTTGAGATACCAATATAATTGCGTGTTGTATTAGTATCTGTGTGTGAAAAGTGGTCAAGAATTTCTTCAAGTTCTCTTTCCGTTTCTGCCTGTGCCACATATGAGCCGTTAATATAAGCCATAGTGCTAGATTCTGTGTGTGAGATTCCAAAAGTTTCTCCATTTTTATTTGTGTACTGATACATAATTGTTTTCCTCCTTTTATTTTGCGTTTTTGGGTATAAAAATAGCACCCTATGTGATGGGTGCTTTGGTTTGCGTGGTTATATAAAGGAGTATATATTATTTATTCGTACTCTATATACTCCTTATCTGTTTCCTCAAACTCATTGATAAGTTTGAGCAATTCAGTTTCGGTTATCTGCTCAAATTCTCCACAACTATAGCCCGAATCATAACAACAATCATCACCTTCATAATGATCGTTGAAACTGCCACAACGAGGACAGTATGAGAAATCGGCAGTTGTACCGTAACTGATTTCCCATTTTCCGTTTTCAAGACGGTCATAGTCCGTCCAGAAACCATAGCTACCTCCGTTGTGACAACGATTAGGGTCGTAATCTGTGTAGTCGTTAAAGCGTACACAGGTTATCCCATTTAAATTATTTTTCTTATTCATTATAATCACTTCCTTACATATTCTTTAATTTCGCTTGAAGTTCTGCTATTTGGGCTTCTATTGCTTGTTTTTCTTCGTTTGCCTTGTTATATTCTGCGTCAGGTATCCATTCCATAATTTCGCTTGGTTGGACATGGAGATATTCACAGACTTTGTTTATAATGTCCGTATTCATTGGTTTGTTTTTTGAAAATTTAGCTGGCATATTTACAGAAATTCCAGCATTACACAATGATTTCCATTGCATGTTTCTATCTTGCAATATTTTTTCTAATTTTTTATATACAATCATATTATTTTACCTCCATTAGATACACCTCCATTCTATCACATAACTGTGTGATTTACAAGTAATTTGTGATAATGCACACTATAAAAGAGCAGACCTTTTGCGTTGATCTGCTCCTCTAACTATGCACTATTCTTTTATTATATCAAATTCAGTTACTTGATATACATTTCACAGAATACAGCCATGAAAAGTTTGTTAAACTGATTCTTTTTCATGGCGGTTACAAGAGTGCCATCCTCAACAATTTTCTTTGATGTGGCATACTTTGCGCCGAGTTTATCCGACATTGATTCTGCAAACTTGCTAATCTGTCCCTGAGAACATCCCTCAATGCCTAAATTAGAAAGAAATTCAGTAATAGCCTTGAGAAATTCACCGCGCTTACCGTCATTGATTTTAAGCGTATATGCCGTAAAGATATTTTCAGGAACGAAAACATAACTATCTTTCATAGCCTTGTTAAGCGGTTCAACAATCACCTGATGATTAGTTTCAGCCTTGCGGATCTCGTTGTCAATTTCGGTGCGTGGGAATTTTACAACAACCTCGTCAACAGACATTCCCTGCTTCATGTCATTGTCACGATTAGCAAGGATTGCGTCAAGCTTTGCTTTAAGTGGCTTCATTTCAGCCTTAAACCGTAAATCTTCTTCTGCTATTGCATAAGCTGATTCTTTAAATGTGTTGAGCTGATTGTGTGCAACCTCTGTCATTTTTGAAAAGTTAATCTGATTTTTAGCCATAATATATACTCCATCCATCCTAGTTTTAGCGTGGGGACATCCACGAACATTATTATTGTATAGTTTTAGTGTTTTACACACTGGCAAAAGGCTAGTGCTAGAGCTGATGTTACAATGACACAAACTACCATTTATTTTTGATTCAGAAAAGTCTGCACTCGTAGTGTGCCTAATGTTTTTCAGATAGACTTATCTAGCCTTAAAACACTATGTAAAACTTTGATGAGGGTTATAACCTTTTAATGATTACAACCCCTCGTTGTATCTCATCGCCCACAAGTGGAATTAGATACTATTATTAGTCATGTCTTAATAACTTTTATAAGTACGGACTTATAATCTACACCACTTTATAGTTATTGACCTCTAGGACTTGCACCACACACCATGTCACTATAGCCTTCAAATAGACAGACTGCTAGCGTGTTTGAGGTTTTCACTATCGCCTTATGGACTGCCCCTTATTCACATCCCTGCTTATAGGGCAGATTGTACCTCGTTTTAAATTGTAAAGAATGCGTTATCGTTATCCCGTCGGGGTCGTGAGAGTCATTGCACTTTTACAAGCACTATCTCACTGGATAAGCCCATCTTTACCGTAATTTAAAATTACAGACGGTACTACTATTTAATTATCAATGTGCAACCACAAAGTACATGAGTTGCAATAACCCACTTCCACCAAAAAGGCGGTATTATTGTGGTATTTAAAAAAAATATATTGAAATTTTCACCGAACTGTGATAGAGTTATAGATGGTTGGTCTATAGTCAGTCACTTCATTTTTCAGTGACGGCATAAGCCGTGGAGGTGTCAATGTTTATACATTGAAAATAAGTTAGTTGTTACTTGCTGACATTATGTAAAATGTCAACTAAGATTAGTATTGCCAACAAGTAGCAAACTAACTTTAACAAGATGTATATCATTGAATACACCTCCTTTTCTATGTAAAAAATTTGGACTTTTTACACTCCACCTAGTACGGGAGCAACCAAAAGTTTTACATAAAAACTTTTTTCAATATACAGTTTCCAAGGTACTTACCGTTTTGAGGTTATCCCCCTTGCGGTGATTTTATATTATCACACTTTCGTGTGATTGTCAAGTTGTAATTTTCCCGACCTTACAAGGAAGGCTCGTTTTACAGTACTTCTTTCAACTTGTCTATATCTTATCACATTTTTATGTGATTGTCAATAGCATTTTTGAAAACTTTTAAAAATTGTTTTCGTGTGTTGCTATGTTCTATTGACATTATCTATGTTATCACATGATTATGTTATTGTCAATGATAATTTTAAAAAAATTACGATAAATTTTTGTTCAGCTCAATATCAGCATAAAAACAGATGTTCGGAACACTTGTTCAACTTATCCAGTAAAGAAAAACCAAACTTTTGTTCGACTGCGGAAAAATGAAGAAATACCGCAGAAAAACATATGTTTGGGGGGGTAGTAAAAACCAAAACAAGTGTTCTTGTTTCTTATTCTGGGTATAGCAGCTTCATCTATACACCAACTAAAAAATAATCCATCATTTTTTATAATCAAAAAAAAAACAATCTCTTAAAATCCCACAAAAATTAAGCAAAATCCCAAATTTACTCCATTAAACCAGTTATCGTACCCCATATCGTTAAAACCAAACAAAATCAATACTTTTAGCCCTGTCAAACCCTATTTTTGAAAAATTCATGTTTCTAAAAATTCTATCTAAAAATTAAAAACTACCTATTATATAAGGCAAAATTCGATAACACTTTTTGTATCAAAAATTTACTATTCTCATCTTAAAAAACTTAACCTTCTATCGTCACATCTATTATCAACATAAAGGGGTATATAAAAACCATACAAAATCACTCCAATAAGAGAATAACTATATAATCAATACAAAAAATAATTATTCAACTTAAAGGAGAACTCAAATGAATACATATCTAATACCAACGACAGCAGCTTATTGCTACGAACCTTACGACCATATCTATCTCGTATATGCCAACACCCCATTAGAAGCATATCAAACAGCTTGCAATAATTTACAAGGTGAATACATACCACAAAAATTACAAAAATATGAATCATATCCATTTGAATTATATAAATCAGATAACACTGCTACTTTCCCATTTCCAGAATCTCAAAAATATGATATACTTACAGAAGCGTTTAAGAATACAAAAGGAGCTGAGCATATGGGGCATTTTAATGTAAACTGGAATGAATATACTGAACTTTTATCTAAAAAAGCAGATAAAGAAATTTGGTCAAATCCGACCTATCCTAATAATGGTATACTAACTAATTATTTAGTTCATACCTATAAACGTCTTAGAACAGAAAGACAAATTATAAGAAAAGATAATTATGCCTTATTTAATACAGGACTTTTTACAAAATATTATGAATCAATATATGCATATTCTGATCAAGAGTATAATGTATCATTTCTTACTGGGCATGAATTAAATCAACATGGAATATCTGAACGTCCACAAAAAGCCAATTATTTTGAAGATCCTTCTCTTTTATTGTTTGATTGGCATTATCCAATAGACATACATTTCAAGCATATTTTGGAAGATGAAAAGAATAAAGAAAGATTGCCAAAAGGATTTTTAGAAAAAGAAAATAAAATGTGCATCTTAACAGGCGCAGTTGAATTAATGAAACGTAGAGTTTCAGCAAATTATAAATTAGCAATTCCACAATGTTATGAAGATAAAATCCAATTATTACTTCCTTTATGTTTAGACACAGATGAAGGAAAACCTGATTTAGCTCTTGCAGTCACAAAATTAGATAATTGTTATCAAGGATATACATGCTTAACACTTGATATGGCATATAATAATGCTCGTCTCATAGCTAAACCAGAGTCTAGTTGGTTATATTCTAAATAAAAATTAATTATTTAAGGCAGATTGATTACTCAGTCTGTCTTATTTTTATGCAAAAAAATAAAATCAAACAGAGAATATACAATCAGAAACTTATAAATCGCATTTAACATAAAAAGAAAGGAATCAAATTATGAGCAACTTAACATTAATTTCAACTGAAACATTCAACAACTTACCATGCAACTTCTACAGGAATATGAATGATGACATTCTTTTAACAAGAGAACAGATTGGTCAGGCATTGGAATATTCTAATCCACAAAAAGCAATTGATAACATTCATTCTAAGCACAGAAATCGTTTAGACGAATTATCAGTTACCACTAAACTGAGGGCAACTGATGGGAAATGTTATAACACAATGCTTTATACAGAAAGAGGTATTATGGAGATTTGTCGTTGGTCAAGACAAAAGAATGCTAACATGTTTATGGACTGGACATGGGATATCATAGAAAAATACAGACATAATAAATTAACGCCTGATTTATCTCAGATAACATCAACATTGACCTCAATAACTAATACACTTACCACTCTCACACAGACAATGACATCAATGCAGCAAGAAATTAACTTTCTCAAAAAGCCACAACAGCTTCCTAAAAAGAAATGGTCATATTGGTCAACTAAGATGTTCCCAAAATATCAACTTTCAACAGACTATTTCCAAATATCTTATAAAGAACTATATAAAAATCTCTATAATGAGATGAAAAATACATATCCAGACATAGATCTTAATCAAGAAATAGATGATTACTGTTATGAAAATCATTTAGAATCATGTTATACACTTGATGTGATTGAGCATAACAAAACACTGCGTAAACTATTTGAGTCTATAGTAGATAATTTATTAGAACAAAATAATTTAACTGATACCAATAATATAAATACAAAAATACCAACAATATTTGATAAGGCATCGTAAGATGTCTTATTTTTATATCAAAATTTCATCTGTTCTATATGCTCACAAAATTTCATTCTCAAAGAAAAATTAGACACTTTATGTTCTAGCCTACCAATTTATCATTAAATGCCTTTCAAACGAAATTTACTGCAATTTTTAAAGATAATCGCCCATAATAGCAGGTAAAAAACATTATATTATACAACCAAACCAAAAAATAATAACAAGAATATTATAACAAGATAAATTGATTCATATATTTCATATGTTCTATATGCTCACTCAAATCGTTAAAAATTGCATCAAAAATCCATTTTAACAGTCAGACATACAATTTGTCATAAACTGTATAAAATTTTAAAATTATCTCATTTTACAACAAATATCTCTAATAGTAGACTATAAAAACAATTACTCTTCCATCACTATTGTAAGTAAGATTAAAAATTTATTCATGCGACAGCATAGATATAGTCCCTTGATAGGGACGGTCTTTTCGCAGCGTCAGCGAGAAAAGAATATCTTTAGGGTAGACAACTGATAACAAGCTCATAAATACAATTCAGATAGAGAATATATAAATATCAACATAGAAAGGAATGAAAACCAAATGAACAAATATGAAACAGAAATACCAAAATATCTCAAGTCAACAGAAAGTAATATCTCAAAGAGTAACCGCAAATCAAAGCACAAACATCATTATGAAGAATGTCTGATTCAAAACAAATCTATATTTGCAGGAAAGACTCGTCTTAATACAGGTTTATATACCTACTGTACTATTTGTGGAAAAATAAATGAGCGATTCAAGGAAAATAAATCTATTATAAAAGATTATATCAGAGAAGTTAACTCACCAATAGGCAAATGCTACTCTCGTATTTCTGATGAGGAATTATATGAAAAGTACCATGACAAATTACCAGTATTCTTTGTAGAGGATATTTACAAAGAGAAGTATGTTGATTTGGAACAGAATAATAACCCAGATGGAGAATAAAACTATAGGTACATCATACATGTACCCAAATGAAACCATCAATCCAAAACATCATGTACCTAAATCAACCAATAACAATTAAACAAAAATTTATGGAGTTTGTATGTAGCGTTAGCGAAATACAAACGGAATATTCTTCTCTTGATAATATGAGTCTATATAGATATAGACTGCACAAAATTGATAGCTGGGATGTACCCAAATGAAGTAAATTTTCACTTTTAGGTACATACAGCATGTACCCAAATGAATTTTTAACAATTTCATACAAGTGCAATTTTTAATGTTTTTTTGAATTCAAATGGAGAATATACTATTGAACCACTTATCACACTCTCATCTCACAAATTGTAACTGTAAAACAAAAATATTTTTATTAAAGAAAGGAAGATTAAAAAATGCAACAGATTAACATTAACGAATTAAAACCACATCCAAGGAATAATGAATTCTTTGATGATATGACAGGTGATGCTTGGGATTCTATGATTCAGTCGGTGAGGTCATCAGGAATAACAAATGCTATTACTATCACTGATAAAAACATTATTATCAGTGGACATCAAAGAGTACGAGCTTGTAAGGTATTAAATATAGAAAGTATTGATTATAAGGTTATTCATTACTCTGATGATGATTACAAAAAAGAAACTGATGTAAAGGATTTAATTGAATCAAATCTACGTCAACGTGTAGTTGGTAATGCCAATCCTATTAAACTTGGCAAGTGTTTTCAGTTTTTGAACGATTGGTATGGATTTGAGCATGGTGCAAAATCTTTTCAAGGAAATCAGCATAAAAAGGTGAGTGCAAAAATTTTGCATACACCAGATTTAGCTAATGCTCCATCCACACAAAAGGATCTTGCTCAAGATTATGGTATAAGCCATCAAACCATGAACAATTATATGCGTTTGGCAAAAGCAATCCCTGAATTAGAAGATCTCGTAGATACAGGAATTGTAACAACGCATACTGCTCTTGCAATAATGAAAGAATTATCAGAAGATGAACAGATTAAACTTATTTCTTCAATGGATACTACAAAAAAAATAACGCAAAAGCAAGTTCAACAGTATATTGACAAGATTAAACAGCTAGAAAATGATAACCCAAAAGTAAAAGAGTTAGAAACACAAATCTCTGAACTCAAAACGGAGAAAAATATATTGGAACGAAAAGTCAAACTCAATCAGGAAGAATCTGATAAATATAACAAGTTAAAATCTGATATTAAATTTCTTACAAAACAGAAAACCGATTTAGGTCGTCAAATCGACTCTGCTACCGAATTGGCAGGTCTGACTGTAAGATTACAGAAATTGTTAGAGACAGAGCTTGCTCCAATTAAATTCAAGCGTTGTATGGAAAGGCTTGATTCTAGTGATGTATGTGTCGGAAATTTAACAGATATTATTAGCAGGATTGATGATTGGTCTGATGAAATGAAGAAACTTTTAAATAATAATATTGATTATGTCGTAGACGTACAGTAAGAAAGAGAGGAAATTACATATGGAAAATTTTAGAACAAAAGCTATCGCAGAAATGACAAAGAATGAAAGAGACTATCTTAGAAATGAATTGAATGAAGTTGACAAGAAAGACATTAACGAACAGTTAGAACTAATTAAAGAACAAAGCGAAAAGCAAAAAGCGAGAATTGACATTATAGAAAAAGAGCATGAAAAGACACAAACAGAGGTAGAAAACTTAAAGAAAAACACAAATGTTATTTGTTCGCCATTTCATTCAAAAAGAAAGAGGAATTTTAATAAATTATGTAAATCAAGAGTTTGGAGTTTATTTAATAATGATATAGATAGCTGTGAATATGTATTATTTAGTTCATTTTTATTTAAAAAGATTTATGGAGATATTGCTACTAAATTTGATTTAGATTCGTGGCATGATTTAAATATGGAAAACTATGAGCAAGAAAATAGTATGTATTCTCAAGCAAAGGAATTTGCGAACTATTGGACACCGTCTGGATGGTATATTAGACATTGTATTGATAGTTTAATTGAAAAAAGAGATAACGGTGTACTTAGTTCTGAAAAATGTCGTGCCTTAACACAGTATTTAAAATCTACCAATAACGGTGAAATAAATCCATTCGCAGCATAGTGAGGTGATACGTCTTGCCAAACTATGTAAAAATTCCAAGAGAAATCATTTATGATAAAGATCTCTCGTCTAAACGTGTGATAATCTTCTCATATCTTTGTGCAAGGCGTTCACTTGATGACACAGTGGCATTTTCTACAACAGAGCTTTGCCACTGGTCTAAATTGAAACCTAACTACAGAGATGGAAAGATAAATCAGAAATATTATGAAGTTCTATTACTTCTCTATCATTATGGATACTTTGAATTGTGTCCAGATTTTGAGAAAAGTCTAAAAGAAAAGACTAATTCGGTCAAATACCAGCAAGTAAAACTTAATATAGAAAAATTTGATGTTCCTGACAAGTTTGGAATCATTTACTTTGATGAATTGGATGCAATATTAAATTTCAAAGAAGAATTAAAGGATAAAGAGATTGATACTGCAAGAATATCATCAGCTTATATTCTACTTGTACTCTCTTATATTCGTGTTAATTTGAATCGAATGGATGGCAAACCGCTATGTTGTTATAGATATTTTAAGACTATTTCAGAAGATATTGGACTTTCTGAAAGATATGTTAGTCGTATAGTTGACATTTTAGAAGAACTCAAAATTGTAAAATGTCAACCTATGAAGAGAGAAAAATATATTAAGGATGGCAAAGAAAAATATGCTACTACTCCAAAGGTGTTTGCTGATTATAGGCATTTTATTCATGATGAACACGGTCAAAGAATTGATAAAGAATATAGTCCTGATAAGGAAATAAAAAAACAGATAGAACTTTTGGAGAACAATAAAATACAGAAACCAATTAACGCAGCACTCAAAAGGAGCTGATTGCAATGAACAAAATTATTTTAAAAACTAAAGGAGAATTATTAAAATATGAAAACAAGTTACACACAGAACTATAACACATTTTCAGGTGAAATTGATATTGAAGATTTTTCAACATCAACACCAAACAAAAAGAGAATAAATAAATATGTAGAGGCAGACAACCTTGAAAAGACAATTTTTGAAAAGGAGCAGGTAAAGAAAAAAATGAATATATACAAATCAATGACTTTAGAAGAATTAAAAGAGATGAAACTTGTAAGTAATACAAACGGAAGACCATCTTCTGATCTCACCGATGAAAAATGGCAGCAAGAACTTCAGATTCGCAAGCTATTTGTTACACCAGCTACAACTGTTACGAGAATGACTGGTAAATATTCTCAGAAACCTGGTACATGGAATACTGAGAAATACGGTGAATATAGTGGAGCAACTAATTGGCAGGAATATTGCAGTTTTATAAATGATGTGCTACGTAATATACGTGCGGGTCAGGTCGATTATGTTTATTATATCTATCACATCCTTGATCTATTGAAATTTCATTATGAAGACTTAAAAACAAGATACCGTGACGGTTACTGGGAGGTTTGGCTTGATAAGTAAAACGGATCGTAGATATTTCTTAAAAGCTCGTAATATTGCCGATTTATCAGATTTTCAAAAAATACATATTGGTTGTGTTGCAGTATACCAAGGTAAAATTATTGGTGTTGGATATAATACAGATAAAACTCATCCTTTACAACAGTATTATAATCAATATCGTATCAATAATCTCCTACCAAAACTTCACGCCGAGATTAGTTGCATCTCTTCTATTCGTCACCTCAATATTAATTTTTCCAAAGTGAAATTGTATATTTACAGGACTCGTTATGATCAGGAACACGGATTGGCACGACCATGTCCTAGTTGTATGGCTGCAATCAAAGATCTTGGTATCAAACACATATACTATACAACCAACGATGGGTATGGGTATGAATATGTAGAGGAGGTGGTTTAAACCATGAGATTATGTTGTCCTTATTGTCATGGGGTTGGATATCATAAGGTGGGATGTCCAGAGTATGAACCAGTACAAAGCAGTTATATGTGTTGTGAATGCAGTGAACCTATTGAAATAGGTGATGAGTTTTTAGAGAATGATGATGGTGAATATATACATAGGGAATGTATCCCTGGTATTAATTGGTTGGCTGATTGGTTGGGATATAAATTTGAAGAAATGGAGGATTTTAATGATGATGACTAAAATATTAAAAAATTTGTTATTTGGTTATAGAACTGATATTGAGTATTGGATACCTATTAAAGATATTGTTATTACATATGATTTTCAAATCACAAGTCCAAATTCTAAGAAATTTAAAGAAAAATTATATAATTTTAGGAAATATGGAACTTTAGGCAAAATTAAGTTAAACAAAAATTTTGAATTGGTGGATGGATATTGCTCTTATTTGATTTATAAGAAATATGGAATGGGAAAAGTACCTGTATATTTTGTGGAGTAAATAGAAATTTCATTTCATTTGTTTTCATGATAAATAAATAGATTTCTATAAAATGAAAAGAGAATATAAAAGTATAAGAATTATTTTAGGAGGATTTTATATGAACAAAACAACTATCTGTCCTATTTGTGGACACAAATTAATTAAAATAGATGATATGAATTATGTGACATTTATCTGTCCTGACTGTCATACAACTGTATTTGATGAAGAAGATGGTAATCGCCACGTTATTAAGTATGGTATTTCTAAGAAAGATGGATATAATATCAGTTTAGATATTGTGTATAAGCAATTTTTGTCCGACCAAATGGTTATGTCTGGTAGGTTAAATGTAAATCCAGGTGAAGTTATGTGTCGAAGAATTTTTAAAACAGATATATATTCTGACTCTATGTTAAATCACTTCTTCCCTATGTTCAAAGAGTTTAAAATGCAGCAGAAATATAATTATTTTGATGGCTATGATAAATATTTTAGAATGTCTGATAATTATTTTAGAAAAACATTTCCAGAATTTTATGAATAAGAGGTGATAATTATAAAAAAGGTACAGTATACATTAGTAAAAATTCCAATAAGAGAACTTATTGATGGAGATTTTAATATTCAGATTAATAGAGATACAGAAATCAAAAAAGAATATCTTATCAAGCAAGGTGATTCTCCTTTATTTGATCAGATTCAGAGACTTCGTGGCGAATCATCATCTCATATAAGTGAACTTATGTTGGTTGTTGCAAAGAAGAATCCAAAGCAAGAGGAATCACTTAGAAGAATTCTAAATGATGGATTCACATATAATGGAATCCACTACTCTCGTTTTGGTAAATCAGCTTCCCAAGGTAAAGATGGAATTACTGCATTTGTATGTGATGAAATTTTTGATGAGTTATATTTGATTACTCAGATGGATATTAAAATTGATGAGTGTGTTATTTCTAAGTACGAAGCTCAGAGATGTTTACCATTCAGTTCATGTACTCTTATTAAAGATTATATGCCTAATATTGTAATTATAGGCGAATATGAAAAAACATTGAAAAATCAGCTTATCAAATATGTAGTTGAAAGAGAAAAAGAATTTGTTGATGAAAATACTGGTAAGAAAAAGAAATATAAAACCAGAGAAATTGAAGAAGGATTAAAAGATATTGGATTATCACCTTTTGACGGATGTGGCTGTCATGAAGAAAACTTTATGAATACTGTGAGTGAGCAACTTGGATTAGACTACAAAGTTATTGGAACACAGGTGCGTTTACCATTTATTAAAGGATATTCTGTATATGTACCATTTAAACAAATTCTTAAAGAATGGGGTTACACCACTATTACTGACATTTATGGGCATATTCATAACATTGATGATGTAGATTGCATTTGGAATATTTCAATGTTTAAAGGGCACAAGATTTTTAAGTCAACTTATGGCGAAAACGCATGGGTTGAATATATGAATACTGTTAGAAAGTATGAATTCAAACTTGGAATCAGTAAATACAGCCATCATATTAAGCATTTAAATAAATATACACGAATGAATTTTCAGTATTTACAATGTCTGGATCTTTGGAATGATAAATATGTCAAATGTTATACAGATAAGACAAAAAAGGACTATGATATATTAGATTCTAAGAATGATGGGAAAATCATTAAGCTTGCAAAATATACCACTAACATGTATGAAAAAATCATTAAAGGTGATAAATTCTATACATATAAATTCATGGGAATTACTGATACAGAAGATTATGAGCCAGAAAGTAAATATCTTGAAGCTGCATTGGTAAATGATGTTATGCTGAAAGATCCTGCCGTTAAGCAATTTATCTATAGAAAACTTAAAAAGTCTATTGATGAAGCAAAGGTTGGTAAAATTTATTGTTCAGGTTTTTATCATACAGGTGTCGGTGATATGATTGGTTATCTTCAGTATGCCGTTGGTGAAGAACCAGTTGGTTGTCTTGGAGAAAGAGAATTATATACAGCAAATTTTGAACCAGGATATTGTTGTTCATTCCGTTCTCCGCTTGTTGATCCATCAGAAGTAAATAAAATTAAGATTGTACGAAATGACATTCTTACAAAATGGTTCGATTATTTTAAAGACCAAGATGTAGTAATGTTTAACATGTATGATGTATCAGCTCCACAGCAAGGTGGCGCAGATTTTGATGGGGATATTTTCTATTTAAGCAATGATCCTATCATTATTGATTCAAAAATAGACAAGCATATCATACTTGATATTGAAGATAAAGTAACTGCTCAGTCAAAACCATACACAAAAGAGAATCTAATTGAATATGAAGTAATGACAAGAGATAATCGTATTGGTGAAATTACTAATGTTGCCACAAGTATAGAGAATAAATATACGACTAATCCAGATATTCAAAAATTATATTCTGATTACTCTTCTCTTCTAAGAATTTTTCAAGGCAAAGAAATCGACTTCCTTAAAACAGGATTCAGATGGCATATGAATTCAGGTCTTAGAAAGCATCTTAAACAGCTTCCATATTTCTTACTTCATAACTATCCTAAAAAAATGAAATCCTATATGAATATAATCAAGAAGAATAGAGATGTTTCTGATGAGGGCAAAGAACATCTTAATGCATATCACTCTCCTTCTCCTATGAATGAGTTATGTGATTATATTGAAACTTGGGAAAAGAAAAATATCTTATGGGATAATAAAATTGATTTGGTTGATACTAGATGCTTAATCATTGATAATGATTTGGATTTGTCTGATAGAAAAGTCTTAAAGAAATGTAGGAAGTTTATAAATATGTATGCGGTTGATATCAAGCAGCATCTGAATCTACATAGAGATAAGTTGGATGATGAAGACCATAAATTCAATATGGATGAAGTTGTAAATGATTATAAGGCAGAACTCCTAAATGAGATTGGATTGCCTGAAAATATTATAGCAAACTATGTTATTAAAGCTTCTTACTTTTCTGTTTCTATTAGTAAATCTCTTGCATGGTCGGCTTATGGTGATTATATCATTGAAAATCTCAAGAATAACACAAATCCAAAGAGAAATATATCAATAAGAGAAGTTCCTTATAAGACGGACAATTCATATGAATATCTTGGAAAATACTATGAATTTGAGGCAGGTGATACATATTTACGACTGTAATGAAACATTTCTATATGAAATTATAGAAGATTACAAAGAAGCAGAGAATAATGAGGTAAAGGACGAGATATTCAACTCGTTCTGCTCCTCAATATGGGCTTCTGATAATAAAAGACGTACATATATGAAAACAATTTATTTTAAGGTCAGAAAGGATTTACTTAATACAGAACTTGGACAAGTATTTGATACATGGTCAGGAATTGAATACAGATATTACAAGTCAATGACTAAAGATGAAAATTGGTGTGCTATTATCAGGCAGAAAATCAATAATATTTATACAAAATATTTTGATAAAGAGGTAATTCTCAATAAGGAGTACATGGATTTATTAAAGAAACCAAAGTTAATATACTTTGATTGGTTATCTGGAATTGAAATGGACGCAGATACAGTCACGGATATTATTGATGATACGATTGACAAAGCTGAAAAACTTAAACAACGTTTTCAAATGGAGAAAATGACATTATCTTGGAATGAGTATAAAAAGGTTGTTGAAGGATTTTTAAGAAGATGCTTTGATAATTGCAAACTAATTGAAGAATATGAGGATAAGACTCAGATTGTAAATAATTATGATTTTATCACTGAAGATAATTTCTATGTTAAGTACATCAATAGATCGTTAAATGCGTATTTTCAAAACTACCAAAAAGACTATTACTCTGTTAAGCGTGGGCACAATAATAAGTATTCTCGTTGTAAACGATGTGGTGGAATTATTGAGAAAATAGGTAGAAATACTCAATATTGTAATGATTGTAAAAGAATTCGTAGGTTAGAAACTAAAAGAAGTTGGTGGAAAAATAATCACTAGACTTTTTAAAAATCCGAGTTTTCCTTATAAAATAAGGGTTTATAACTGTTTTTGTGGTGTTATATATCAGTAATGGAAAACAATGAAATCAGCTTTTCTTGGCTGACAAATAAAATAGAAACAATCAAAATAAATACTTTACTATGATTGCAATGAACTCAGTGTAGATCGGTTTAGTCACTGTGCTGAGAATGCGTGAATATCGGCAAATTATTATATGGGATACTTTATAATGATTTGCTCCAAACTACCGTGAGGTATATTAGGATATTAGGAAAATCCTTAAAGATAAGCGTATGTACTGAGAGCAAATGTAGTTAAAAGCTGCTATCTTGTCGTTGATGTAATAGAGAGTTACACTGTAATGCTTAACCCTGATGCCTGTAGACTGGTAATCTATAGGAGATAAGTAGGGGAATACCAAAATAAGTCAATTTGCCGTGATGATCTGGAAATGGATCGTATAAGATAAGTCAAGTGATTGAGTAGCCCAAGGCAGTAGAAGAACAAGGTATATAAAGAGAACATCAAATTATACAAGTAAGTTTGAGGTTGATTAATTCTGAATGACGGGTGAAAGATGTTCGTAACCAATCGAACCGATACAGAGACAGGTGTATTCCTGTTGGTGAAAAAGTATATGGATGACGGTTTATATGCTCAGATTTCATTATATTGTGGCTGAATATGAGTGCGTTTGTGGAGGCAATCCGAAGGGATTATTGCTATCATAATAAAGTATTTATTTTGTTTGTATTACTTTTTACGCTGGTGGTTGCACTGAAAATCGGTGCTTTCACTAGCTATTTTATTTTTATCGCAGGTTGTTGTAAAAGAAGCATATGAGAGTCATAATCTCATGGAAGACGTGCGATTCGTCTACCTGCAATTACTCTTCTATTGTTATATGGAAGAAATAACTCAAAAGGAGTGAATCAAAATAGTTCAGATTACGAAACAAGAAGCGATGATTCTTAATAGAGATTATAAAATTTGTTATGGTGAAAATGGAATATCTCATACATATACTAAGAATCGAAAATATTATCTTTGTGAAAGAATGTATAATATAAATGCTTTAGAAAAAATACGAAAAATTCAGTCAGTTGGGTAACGCCTATGACTGAAAAAGATTTTAAAATTGAGAAAATTAAAGATGGTAGTTTTCGAGTGACAAGAATTGATATTGAAGGTGACTATCACACACATATGTTATCAAAGCAGTTAGCAAAGACTGTTATACATAATATTTGTTATGATAAAATCCCATTAAATTCACAAAATCATACACTTATAAGTATGTATCGGTTAAGTGATAGTAAGGAGTATCGTGATAAAATTCAGAAAATATTAGACACTCGAAAACAAAAAGGTAAGAAAGATAATTATTATAATCCTAGCAGATATAAATCTGGTGGGAATTTTTGATTTATGGAGGAAAAGGATAAATGGCAAACTTTGTATTTAAGGAAACAAAGCAGAAATCTATGAAAATTGCAGGTATCATTGACACAGATAGTATGATTGTTGAAGTAGATGGCGAAGAAAAGAAGCTTGTTACTCTTCTATCGGTATTTAACGGTAGCGATGTTGAAATAAACGTGAAGGTGAAAGAGGAAAGTGAACTCGATGAGCCTACTGAATCTAATGAAGAATAGAGAGTAGGTGGACGACATCGAGAAGAATGAATTTCTTAGAGAACAATTAGACTTACTCAAGAGAAAAAGAACAGATGAAAATTTAGAATGGCAAGATGTTGCTGACTTTCGTTCTGAATTTAATGGTGATTTAGAGCACAGAGATACAGTACGCAAAGGTAGTAAATTATTATATGAGTATATTGACGCTGGATGGGTTAATGAACCAGTAGAAACAGAAAATAATTCAGATAATGCTGAGTTAATTAAAATGCGTAAAGAAAAGATTAAACTTTCTGATGCAAGAGTTGAGTATAATCGACTCATTAGACAGGAAGCTCGTAAAGAATCATATGCTGATATGGTTAAAAGAATTATTTGCGAAAATGTTGAACCAATGAATATTCCAGTACATTATACATTATTTAACAGTTCAACAGATTTACTTGTGCATTTAACAGATATTCATACTGGAATTGAGATACATAATTGGAAGAATGATTTTGATGAAGATATTTTAAAGCAACGAATTGAAAAATTCACCTCTGATATTTTAGATATCCGTGGAATGCATCAATCTGAAAACTGTTATCTTGTAATTGGCGAGATTCTTAGTGGAATTATTCATAATAATCTTCGATTACAGAACAATATGGATCTTATGGAACAGTTCAAATATGTTTCAGAGTTGATTTCTGCTATGCTAACTAGATTAGCAAATCATTTTAATCATATCTATGTATATACAACGCCTGGTAATCATTCTAGGATATCCCCTAAAAAGGAAGATGGTTTAGATGGCGAAAATATGGACGTACTCTTGCCGTTCTATTTAAAAGCCAGAATGCAGAATTTTGAGAATATTACTATTGGTAACAACAATATTGAACCTGAAATTGCAATGTTCAATATCCGTGGGAATAATGTGTTTGCAGCACATGGACATAAGGATTCGCCAAGTAATGTTGTACAGAATTTTACAATGATGTTCAATGTAAAGCCAGACATTGTGTTGTTAGGGCATAGACACACTAATGCTATGGAAACAGTATATGATACAAAAGTAATACAGTCAGGATGTGTATCAGGTAGCGATCAATTTGCGACTTCAATAAGAAAAGTTAATAGACCTGAGCAAACAGTATCAGTTATAGCTGACAAAGGGTTAATTTGTTTATATGATATTCAATTAGACTAACAAATTACCAATTCTAAGATAAATACTCTCCCGCCCGTCTGTTGTCGAGTAATTACCGATCCGCACTGAAAGATAATAACAACAGACAAGCTATCTCGTAGGAAATCTACGCCAATGTCTACAAACATGTTCAATTCTTCCGAATCTTACACGAGTGTAAGCATTGACATGAACAAGATATGGATAAACACATTTGTTCATGAGAATCACCAACCTTTCACAAAATATGATCAGTAGGTGGGGAGAATATTATATATTATAACATATTGTTAAAGAAAAACAAACTTTGGTTCACGATTATCCTTATAAAATCGTTATATCGAGGGAGTGTACCTTATATGGACGCTACCCTCTTTTATATTACAATAAAATATTAAGGAAAATAAAGGAGAAAATTAAAAATGGTAAAGAATGAATTAATAAGTGCAATTGCAGAAAGAATTGAAGGAGCTAAGAAAGGCGACATCGCTGTTGTTCTTGACACATTTGCAGAGGTCATTACAGATACATTAAAAGCTAACGCTAAAGAGTCAGTTCCAGTTGGAAAGCTTGGAAAGTTTAAGGTTAAGACAGTCCCAGAGCGTAGAGGAAAGATTATGTTAGGTGAAAGAGCTGGCGAAACATATGTAACTCCTGCACATCAGGAAATTACATTTAAGATGTCAAAGACTGCAAAAAATATTTAATCATTACAAAAAGAAAGGACAAAAATATTGACATATAAATCAATATTTACTGCTGGTGTTGCAAGATATTTATTAAAATTGGGAAATCCAATTTATGATATTAAGCCAGACAAGAAAAATAAAGAAAAGACAATTTTTATTTTTGAGGAAACAGAAAAATTTATGAATGATATGGCTAGTGTGAAAAAGCACTAGCCTTTTATATTGTAAAAAGTACAAGAAAGGACAGAACAATGGGAAAGATAATAACAAATAACGAATTTAAAAATGAAATATATACATTAAATCCAAGCTTAGAATTATTATCTCAATATATTAATGCAATTTCTAAAATTAAAATACAATGTAAAAAATGCGGATACAAATGGGAAACAACACCACATGTATTAAAAGCGTCAGGAGCAAAGTGTCCTCAATGCAGTGGAAAAATTATTACTACTGACTTCTATAAAACCAAAGTTTTTAATGAGGTTGGTGATGAATATTCTGTGTTAAGTGAATATATCAACTCAAGTACACCAATACAATTTAAGCACAATAAGTGTGGAACTGTTTTTAAAATGAAACCTGCTAATTTTTTCAAAAGTAAGACAAAATGTAGTAATAAATTATGTAAGCATGATATTTACATAGGTATGAATGAAAAAGAATTTGTAAATAAAGCCAAAAATTTAGGATATCTTCCTAAATCTAAGTATATTGGAATTGATAGTAAAATGGATTATGAATGTATGATATGTCATAATGAATTTTCTTTAAACAAAGCTGGTAAAATTTTTGAAAAAATCAAAACTTCACATTGCCCATATTGTTCTAATATAAAAATTATAAATAAAAATAAAAAGAAATTTATAAACACATTTAATATTTTATTTGGTGAACAATTCGATTTGGTTAGTGATTATATTGGGGCTGATAATCCAATAAAGATAAAACATAAAAAATGTAATTGCATTTCCGAATATTCTAAAGCTGGAAAATTATTAACAGATTATATTTTTCCTTGTAAAAAATGTAATATTTCAAATGGAGAAACTTCTATTATGAACTATTTTACAAACAAAAATATAGAAGTAGTTTATCAAAAAACATTCGAAGAATTACATGGAGTAAATAATGGTGAACTATCCTATGATTTCTATATTCCATCATCTAATTTACTTATTGAATTTCAAGGTAAACAACATGAAAAACCGATAGAGTATTTTGGAGGAGAGCAATATTTTCAAATTCAACAAGAACATGACAAAAGAAAACGACAATATGCAAAAGAACATAGTATCAAACTATTAGAAATTTGGTATTGGGATTTTGATAATATAGAACAAATTTTAGATAAAGAACTTAGTTTATTGGCATAGTTCTTATTTTTATGGAGAAAGAAGGAAATTTGTATTGAAGAAAAATAAATACGAAAACATTCAGATGATTGATCTTGAGGATAAGGTTGATGACATTATCTCTATTTATATCAATAGATTATATCATACTGATAAAACAATTGGTGTAATTGTAAATAAAGAAATTGCTGGATATATTTTGGATAATCTTATTAGACTTGATGAGACAAGTATTAAAGAGATTGACCTTGTTGATTATATGAATATAGACGAATATTTAGTATCGGTTGATGACAATGGTGTAATCACTGTTGTTCCTATTGAGGACTTTGGTGTTCTTGATAAAACAGATATTTTCTACATTGATATGGATGGTGATATTGAGCAGAATATCATTGATTATTGTGTAAATGAGAATAAAGAAGTTATTCTGTTTGGTCAGGAAGATGACTGCGATGGTAATTGTAAGAACTGTAATTGTCATGATGAAACTTATTTACGTACTTCTGAAGACGAAGATGGAAATACTCACGGATTTACTGCTAGTAGGTCGGATGGCGACTCTTATATGAGTTATTCTTACTACTCTAGCGATGAGTTAAGTCATGAAGATATTCAGAAGATGTTAAAGGCTTTTGGATTTTAGTTATAGGATATGTTATAGAAGAATCAGTGTGTAAGTGTTTAAGAGACAAATTTGCTGATTCCGAATAACATCTGAACTTAGAGTGTGTGGTGTATACTACACACTCTTTTTGTACGGGTAGGTCGTATAGCGGCAATTACACCTGACTGTAAATCAGGCGCTTCGGCTTCGTTGGTTCGAGTCCAACCCTGCCCACTAATTCAATGTTTTTGAGTTTGAGAACAGAGAATATAAATATAGGTTGAACGGATAATTCAATAAAGAGTTTGTAGGATGGTTTGCACTCTCCTATCTCTACCTTTCTGTTGATGATACGCATGTATAGGGTATGTTCCTATCGCATCGACAACGGAGAGTTTGCAGGATAATTACCTGCCACTCTCCTATTACTAATAACAATTGTTTTAATAATAGGAGGATTTTACAAATGAGTGAAATTATTTTAAAAGAAGAAAATGGACAAGTATTAGCAAGTAGTCGTGAAGTTGCTGAGAAATTTGGGAAAAATCACAAAGAAGTTCTTAGAGCAATAAAGAATATTTCTAAAGAAATTAGTACAGCGCAATTTTGCGCTCTATTCAAATTAAGTAGTTACAAGGCTTCTAATGGAAAACAAAATCCAGAATATCTTATGAATCGTGATGGATTTTCATTGTTATCAATGGGCTTTACTGGAAAAGAAGCACTTGAATGGAAATTGAAATACATAAATGCTTTTAACCAAATGGAAGAGAAACTTAAATCAAGTACTCAGCTTACAGAAGAAGAAAAATTCAAACTTATGTTATTTAGTAAAGACGCAAGTGAAGTTGCATATGCACACAATAAACTTGTTGAAATTGCTACTGCTCCGCTTGTTGCGGAAATTAAAGAACAAAAACCAAAAATTGAATACCATGATGATGTTCTGAATAAAGAAGGTCTTATTACTACAACTGTGATTGCAAAGGACTTAGGATTTAAGAGTGCCACAAAATTAAATAAAATTATGAATATGAATAAAATCATTTTCAAAAATCAGTCAGGTACTTGGTGTCCTTATGCAGATTACGAATGGTTAATTTCTGATGGATATGCTGACTATCAGAGTTACACACAAGAACATTCTTCGCCTTGTCTGAAATGGACTGAAAAAGGTAGAAAATGGATTATTGAAAATTATAACAATTGGGTTATGAAATTAGTTAGATAACTTTAGAGAAGCGATTTAGTCCACTACTATTTCGCTTCTTTTTTGTATACGAAAGGAAGTGATTTAGTGGCACATGTAACAAGGGTAAAATATTTTACCAAGGATAAGGAGAAATTCATAAATCCTGATAACTTGAAGAAATATAAGAAATATCTCCAATCAAATATTATAAAAAATCAGGATGTTAAAGATACTACATATAAAAGATATGAAGGATTGTTTCGTCATTTTCTTATGTGGTTAGGTGAAAATTATGGAGATTTAGATTTGTATTCAGATGAGTTTATGGAAAATGCCGTTGATATTATGGAGAACTATATTATGTTCTGTCAAGAAACACTTCTGAATCATAAAAAGATTATCAACATGAAAATCTCTGCTGTTAGTTCATTCTATATTTGGTCTATGAAGCGTGGCTTCGTTAAGTATCATCCTTTTGACGGTAAACTTGATAGAATGAAGAAAGCTAATGAGGAACATATTTTGAACTCTTACTTCCTTACAGAAGAACAAGTTCAGACAATTCGTAGAGAGTTATCTGAAAATGATAAGTATTCAATTCAAGACCAGATTTTATTTGAAGTAAGTTTTGACTCAGCAAATAGAATCGGTGCGTTGTTAAAACTACAATTATCCAAGCTTGATTTGGAACATAATATGTTTGTTGACATAAGGGAAAAAGAGGGTTATCATACGCAGGTTGTTTTTGGGAGTGTTGCAAAAGAACTCATTCAAGAGTGGCTTGAGATGAGAAAGAATGATTATGACCATTTAGAATGTGATTCGTTGTTAATTACAAAATATAAAGGAAAATACAAACCTATGGGTGACAGTGCAATCAGAGATAGAATGAAGAAATATGGCGAAATTATTGGAATTTCTGACTATAGACCTCATTGTCAGCGTAAGACTAGGCTAAATCTTGTATATGAGGAAACTGGTGATTTAGCATTGGCAGCCGAGCTTGCCAATCATCGTTCCACTGAAACAACTAGAGAATTTTACTGCCGTAAGCAGACCAAAGCAGAGGTTATGAATAAAATTAATGCTCTAAGAAGCAAAAATTCTAATGTTACTGACGAAGAGAATAAATAAAAGACACTATCCGTATAGCAGAACAGTTGTCTTGAAATCAAATATTGGAAAGAATGAATCTAACCGCCATAAGTTTACCAGACCATGCGGTTATTTTCTTGCATTCTTACCAATCTCATATCCAATCTTATACGCTGAACCACATAAGATACTGGCGATTCTGTCAAAAATTCCCAATAACAGAGAATAAATAAATATAATAAGCTGCTCACATCCAAAAGAAGTGAGGGTGCTCTATCAATTTGTTGGTAGATTTTTATAAACAGCGTTGATGTCGTCCTACGCTATAAAAAGACAAGGTTACGACTGGTTATAGAAGGCAAAGCTATTCTTTTCTCATACCAAAAGCTAAAGTGAGAATTTTCTTGGCATTTGCTATTCATGTAGCATTGTAAGACCATTTGTCACATTAATGTGATTCCTCAAATATTGCATTTTGGTAGAGCCGACTATACAAAGACTCTAGTGCGCACGAAACCTTAATGCAGTATATCGTTCCTACCGACATCTAGGATTTTCGGTGGCTCTCAGCCTTCATAAATGAGAAGATGTTCGTGCTTCTCTACGTTAATGAGAACCTTAAATTGAAGTTTGTACTACAGTGTCTTTTGAGCCTGTGGTCTGTAACTGCCATGATACAAAACTGCAATTTCTGTATCATAAAAACTTATGTCTAAGTTGTATGAATTTTGCAGAGTTCATACAAGTGTTGGGTAAAACATGGGCAAGTTTGGATTAACGTCACCAATACATAATATGGAATGTCACTACACAAGCGCAGTGTATTTTGGGTGGCATAGGTGTTTGTATATTTTACCAGTTCGTGTGTTGGTTAGCGAATAAAATAAAATATATGTAGAAAATTTTCTATTTAAGCGTTGTGTAGTCTAAAGGAGTCAAAACGATCATTTATGATAATTGTAGGTTCGAGTCCTGCCACAACATTCATCATAATCCAATCTCAAACAGAGAATAAATATATGTAACAAGAAAACTGCAAAAGAAAGGAAATTATGAGAAAAAGTTTTTTAATTGTTGCAGGCTTATTTTTAATAACTTGTAATAACACAATGAAAGTAACTGCAAATACAGTCACTACTACTCCATCAATAGCATCAGGTTCATCAATTTCAAAATCTGAATACATTTCGAATATTGATAATCTTAAAGATTTTGTATCAGAACATTTTAACATTGATGAAAAGACTGGAAAAGAATCTATTCTTGAAACAAAAGGTAAAGGATTAAAAGCATATACAACTAAAAAAATGTATGTAAAAGCTAATGTTCATATTAGAAAAAAACCAACTAAGAAAAGTAAGTCTTTTACTATCCTTCCTTTAGGTAAAAAAATTACTGTTGTTAATGGTAAGAAGAAAAAATGGACAAAAATTGAATATAAAGGAAAATTTGCATATGTAAATAGTAAATATGTTTGTTCTAAAAAGCCAAAAATAATTAAGGTTAAATCTGTAAAACTGATTGGATTATCGCAAGTTCAGAAAAACAGAGCTTATACAATAGCAAACATCTGTATTAAAGAGTGGAAACGATATGGTGTGTTACCATCAACAGCAATTTCTCAAGCTATGGTTGAAAGTACATTAGGAAAACATTGTCGAGGTTATAATCTATGGGGAATTAAAAGTGGTAGTGTAAGATATAGCAGTTTAGAAAATGGAGTATATGCATATCTTCGTGTTATTAATAATGGTTGTTATGGTACTGCCCCATTCACCAAGAATTCTTCTAGTCAAATTAGAAAGATATTAAGTGGTGGTTACTGTGTTCCTGTGGGTAATTATTATAAAAATGCAACTTGGATTGTAAACAAGTACAAACTAAAGAAATTCGATAAAATGATATAATCTTATAGTTTTATAGGAGGGTCGTTACTCTCCTATTTTTTTTATATTGGACATTCACCAAAAGGCAAGGTAATGGGTTTTGATCCCATCATTTACTGGTTCGAATCCAGTATGCCCAGTTAATGAATAAAAGGAAATAAAAATAAAAGAAAGGAGTATATATAATGGCAAGTAGATTATCTATTGAAAATGATAGATTAAAAGTCGGTCAAGTAAAACGAGTAACATCGAATAATGGAAATAAAATTGATTCTATTACTCTTCTACTTAATGAATCTGTGGAAGTTTTATTTGCACCCAATGGAAATATATTGGAGTTTACGGTATCAAATCCAAATATTGATATGAGTAATTTGGATTGTACTATTGATAAAGAGACTTTAAGGGATTTAGTAATCAGTTTCAAAGATGCATACAACCAAATAATTGCAAACGAAAGTGAGGGTACAAATTCATGAAATTAGATCAGAAATTTAATGTAGAAAATGATATTGCAAGTGTAGATATTACTGTTACAAGTCTTGGCACTGCTGATTTGACGAGTGAGCAGGAAAAAGAATTACTTGCAAATTACAATAAGTATATCGAGTATAGTAAAATTCAGTTCAAGGGAAATATAAAGCTTAATAATGGGGTTCCAGAAGTAACAACAGATCCGAAAGACGATTCTACTATTGTTGAATTAGAGATTACGGATGTAACAAATGAGAGAAAACTTATCAATGAAGATTTAGCATTTCACTTTGAAAGAGATGTAACAAAATATCCTGATACAGTATTAAATACTGTTCTTGATAAGAAGGAACTGTATGCACAGGCTCAGTGTGTATTATTTGCTACGAAAGTTAAGGAAGCTGTTACTGAGAAGTTGGCTGAAATTCGTGCATTGAATAATACTTTTGAAGGAACTACAGAATATACTCTGTAAAAAATAATGGGTGGTACTTTCCCACCCTAAATATGCTCGGTTAGTCAAGTGGTCAAAGACCTCCGACTTTCTATCGGATAACATGGGTTCGAATCCCATACCGAGTATTATGCGGTAAACCTGATGTCAAAACCTATTTTTTGGATGCATACGGAACTTAGGTGTGTAAGCTCAACACTTACTACTGCCCTATGCCCTTTGTGGTCTTCGGACTGGTACTGTTGTAACAATAGGACACGTCCTATGCAGTTTAGATGAAAGCTCGCCATTCGAGGATGGAATGAGAAAGGCAATATCATTTTGGAATTTTATCAAATATCAATTTTCTTAACTTGAGTTGATATTTATCATAATGAGATTCCCAATCAAATTCTTTTGTATTATCTAAGATATCTTGTTTGAGATTTTCGAGTTGCTGTTTATCTGTTTTATGCTTCATGATAATCGGTAATTCGTTAATCTCGTTCTCATAAAATAAAATGGTTGCAATAATACAATGTTTGTCAGAAAATAAAGCTACTAATTCTTGTTTAGTGCCTAACACTATTTCGGTAACGGCTACTACCCTATTTGTAATCATAGCTTTACGAAGAAGTTCGTATGATATTTCTGATTCCATTTCTGGAATTAGATAATATGATTTATCTATTAAAAGACTTGATATTTCTTTAGGTTTACAGAAATATTCTATTGAAAGTGTTCTGTCTTGATTCGATGTGATTGAATCTATATCGGATTGTTCTAAGACAACATATTTATCTTCTGCATATTTATATCCCTTTACTATATCTGAATTTGTTATTTCCTTGTTACAAGACGGACAGAATTTGATGTAACATACTCTTTCTTTAGAGTCTTTGCAGAGTTGATTAAGCTCTATGGAATTGTTGTGTGATATTTTTAACATTTTTACTGGGATATATAAATCTTGAAATTGGATTGCTGTTTTATATGATGCGTTCATGATAACCTCCTTGTGTATTTTAGTATTAGTATGTGAAGAAATTTGAAAAATATTACAGGATATAGAATAATTTAGGCTATAAATTATAAATTTAAATATTTTTGTAGACTTTTGCCCAATTATAAGATAATATATTATAATATATTAAATAAATATTGAGGTGAAAGTTTAATGAAAGAGAAATTGAATAATATACCTTTGTGGTTTATTAATATTACGTCCGTTGTTTCTGGCGTTATTACAATTATAACAAGTGTAATTAATTTTATTGCGCTATATAAAAATAGGACTAGTTTTATATGGTTATTTATAATTGCTGTTATTTCATTTTTTATTCTATTAATATGTCAAATAAGAAAATATCAAAAATTATATCTTGATGGTTTAAAAGTTGCATCTTTTAACTATCATAAATTAACACATGATTCAAGAGATATCTATTTTGATGTAATGAAGGATCATAAACAAAACAATGATCCAGATACAAAAACACTTACTAATCTTTATCGTGTGTATCTATCATCTATCTTGAATTACTTGTGTAATGTTTTAGAAACCTATTGTAATCAAAAAGTTTCTTGTTGTGTAAAAATTGTAACAGAACCAAAAGATCGTATTGAAGATATTTATTTAAGAACATTTTGCCGGTCTAATAACTCCGAAACAACAAGAGGAAAGTATGAAACAGATTTAATAAAATTATGTGAAAATACAGATTTCTTAGAGATTGTAAATCCTGTAAATGGGCTAAGTATGAACTGTTTTTATCAGCAGAATTTATTAGAATATGACAAAAAGTTACGAAAAGAGGGAAAATACTATAAAAATTCAAATCCTAATTGGCAAAATGATTATATTGGAACAATTGTAGTGCCAATACAAATCGAACAAAATAAATTATATGGATCAAAATTAAAAAATGTATATCATGTGATTGGGTTTTTATGTGTAGACTCTAAATCAGATTCTGCTTTTTTAGATAGACAAGCAAAATTTTATATTGATATTGTAAAATCATTCGCAGATATCATATTTATGCTTTTGTCCCAATATCAACATTATTTAAAAAAAATAATACATAATAATATTTAATTTATTGACATTTGAATGTCTTTATGCTATAATATATGTGTTTATTTTTTTGGGAGGTATTTTTTATGCGTAAAATATTAAATTATATTTATGTTCTTTTTTTTGGAAAATATACATTAGATGGTTTTTTAGATGATAAATCTGCCACAAAAAACACATATGTCTTTGATTCTATTTTCCCAGACAAAAAAAGTATGGAGCAAGTTTTCCCGCTAAATAAATAAATTAGTTTTATAAAACAGTGATATAAAGAGTCATCTCAAATAAGATGACTCTTTTGTTATATGCATCTTTAGCTTAATTGGTAGAGCAACGATCTCCAAAATCGTCAGGTCTATGTTCAAATCGTAGAAGGTGTGCTAAGTGTTAGAAATTGCACTTTCAAAAATTCAAAATGTTTGTACAAATGGTTTTATATACAAAAAATAGAGAGTATTGTCAACTCTCCATTTAATTATACTATTACCATAAATCAACGGTATTTTCTTTATTTACTTCTACCAAGTCATCTTCATTTACATTAAATGGTTCGGTTTTCTTATTGCACTCATAGCATAATGGAACTATGTACCATTTATTGCTTTCATGTGTTTTCTTAACGTGTGCTCCCACTTTTGCACGATTATAGCATTCCTCACATTGACAATATGTTGGGAATGGGAGTAAAGATTTATTTTCCCAATATGTTATCCAAGAGGAGCAACCTTTAGGATTTGAATATCTATCTTTTGATGTTCCGTTGATGTTTTTAACTTCAACCATTATATCATCTCCTTTTATAAGTTTGACATATTTTATCGCAATCTGTCGAATTAGTCAAGTGTAAATTGTGTAAAAGAGAATAAATATATAGCCAACTATGAGAGGATTGTTACTGTTTCGGTTGCAGGTGGTTGGATTATGGAGTGAGAAGCTGAAGAAGTCATGAGCTTCAGTATAGTAGATACTCGCACTACTCTCTCACTCTATTTTAATTGGTTTTGCGAGTGGAAAGCGAGAAATGTTATGAGAGGAAAATTAACAGATTTTAATATTGTAAAAAGAGTTTTTGATGAATGTGGTTTGGAACTTATATCTGATAAATCAAAATATGAGACTTGTCATTCCAAACTAGATTATATTTGTAAAAAGCATAGATATATAGGTGTTCAACAATATTCTTTTAATGATGTTCGTACAAGATTAAAAAGAAATACTTGTGGATGTCCTGAATGTAGTAATGAAAGAAATGGACATAAAACTGTTTCTGGAATCTATTTAATTACCAATACTAAGAATAATAAAAAATATGTTGGACAGTCTTGGAATATATTTCAAAGATGGACAAATCACAGAGCATCATTAAGAGGTGGATATCACGGAAATACACATTTGCAAAATGCGTGGAATAAATATGGAGAAGACAATTTTACTTTTGAAATATTAAAAGAATGTAGAACACAAGAAGAACTTAATGAGTGTGAAATAAATTATATTGCTTATTTCAATTCAGCTAATCAAGATTTTGGATATAATGATGAGCTTGGTGGAAATGGCGTAGGTAAGAAAACAGAAGAATTTAAAAACAGTATGTCATTAGCAAAGCGTGGAGTTTTAGCGAGTCTTTCAAAAGATGATGTAAGGCACATTAAAATGATGATATTTCTTGGTATAGACAGGAAAGAAATATTCAAACAATTCAATACAAATCGTGCAGTAGTTACGGCTATTTGTACAGGTCAGACATATTCTTATATACTACCAGAATTAACAAAATATACAAAAAATATTGGTGAATATTATCGTAATATCAGAAAAGAAGAAATTTTATCTTCTTATGATGAGTTAGGTAGTATTAGTAAAGTTGTAAAAGTTCTTGGTTATTCTCAATCTGTAGTGGAAAAAACAATATATGCAAATAGAAAAATAAAAAATGATGATAAATATCATGTAATATATCAAAAAGTCTTTGAATTACATAATAAAGGTGTTATCAATTATGATATTGCAAAACAGTTACATATTTCTCCTTCTACTGTAGGTAGATATCTAAACGGTCAAAATATTCCATATAGAACTCCAGGCAATAAGAAAATGAATGATAAAATAGAAAAAGAAATAATTGAATTATATAGAAGTGGATATTCTTTACCTGAAATTTCACAAAAATATGATATTTCTGACACTACAGTCAGAGGTACTATAGATAAGTATAAAAACATTGAAAATTATTATGAGGAACTAGCTGTTTAGTTAGTTCCTTTTATATTGGAATAAAAGGAGGTGGTCGTTAGTTTGGCTACGACAAAAGAGACACAGCCTACAAAATTAACGGCTGCACAATTAAAGAAAAAAGTTGAAACACAAGAAGAGAAAATCAAGTCACTTAAAGAAGGTGCTTGGTGTTACATGTGTGATACACATAAAGCAAGGAATAAATTTTATATGAGTACAGATCCTATGTGTAAAAGTGGTCTTACTCCTATTTGTAAAGATTGTGCTCGTAAAATAGCATTAAAAGTAGACAATAAAAATATTGAACATGAGCCTGATAAAGAATCAGTGAAGCTCGCATTGAAATATTTAAATAAGCCATACCTTGATAGGATATGGGATTCAAGTATGCAGGAAATGGAAAACCTTGCTTCTGGAAGAGTTAAATCTAATATTTGGGTTGCATATATCCGTCAGATCTCAATGGGGCAATATAATGGTATGACATATTTTGATTCCGATTTTTATAAAGTCAAAACAAATATATCAGAAAATAGTTCTGATAATTCTTCCGTAGAAAATGAAGATAGTTCAGATGAAGAAATAATGTCAGCTTATGAACAGAATAAAAAAGATGCTATAAGGCTATTAGGCTATGATCCATTTTCAAAAGAATCAACTGCTGAACAGCCTTTTTTATATGCAACTCTCATTGGTTATTTGGATGCTGCTGAAGAAGCAAATGATGATAGAATGCGACTCTCTTCTATCATTGAAATTGTAAAAGGGTTTAACCATATAGAGAAAATGAATGATATTATTGCAAGGCTTATGAATGATTACACAAATATTGAAGCAAATATATCTACTATCAAAAATCTCGAAGATACAAAAAGTAAAATAACCGCTTCGGTTTTAAAGCTTGCAGCAGATAATGGAATTTCATTGAAGCACAGTGTTAATTCAACTAAGGGTGAAAACACATGGACTGGAAAAGTCCGTAAAATGAAAGAAATGAATTTACGAGATGCAGAAGTAAATTTATATGATGTGGAATACTCTGCTGGTCTAAAGCAAGTTGCAGATATCAGTAATGCTTCTATCTTAAAGCAGATTATGTTAGACGAAAATGATTCAGCAGATATGATTATTCAACAGAGAGAACTTATTACAAAATATAAGAGAATTGCTGATGAGTATGAAGAAAAAGCCCGTATTTTACTCAGAGAAAACATTGACTTAAAAGCTCTCGTAAAAGAAAACGGAATCAATATTGAGGAGGATTAGTTATGGCGTTTGAGACTACTGAATCTGGAATATTGATACCCAAAAATTATGAAATTTATGTTAAACCAACTGAATTTCAAATATCTGAAAGGAAGTTGGAAGGATATAAAAAATTAGCGGAAATAAAGCAATTTGGGATTAAATACCCGACAAAATTTATGAAAGAATTTATAGGAGTTGAGCTTCTTGATGCACAAGAATATACCTTTATGAATTCATGGACAAAACCATTTGTGTTATGGTTGGAAAGTCGTGCCGCAGGAAAAATGCTTGATTTAAATACTCGTATTCCAACTCCAAATGGTGATAAAACAATGGGAGATTTAAAATTGGGGGATATGGTATTTGACGAACAAGGCAACCCAACAAAAGTTATATATTTGTCTCCTATTAACTATATTCCAGAAAGTTATATCATTACTTTTAGTGATGGTGAAACGATTAAAGCGTGTGCAGATCATAATTGGTATGTACATGATCACAAGAAAAAAAAATATCTTGTAAAGACAACAAAAGAATTATTAAAGGACTATAGACGTTTAAGAAAAAATAATCATAAGAATGATGGTTGTGTAAGAAAAGATAATTTTTATGAATATAATTATTATGTTGACTTATGTAAGCCATTACAATACTCAAAAAAAGAATTACCAATACCACCATATATTTTAGGATTATGGCTTGGTGATGGTGCTTCTTCAGATGGAACTATAAATTCTTGTAACAACGATTATATAGAATTATGTTCTCACATAGAAGCGACTGGCAGTTTTGTTTATTCTATAAGAAACGATAGAGCAACACAAAAAAGAATAACAATTAGACTTTCTGATGGAACTCCTTTGAGAACGAAATTAAGAGAGTTGAATTTGTTAAACGCAGAAAAAAGAATACCATACAATTATTTATACTCTTCTATTTCTGATAGATTTGAACTTCTAAAAGGATTAATGGATACTGATGGTACAGTTGATAAAAAAGGAAGATGTGAATTTACACAAAGTATAGAACGACATGACACATTATTAAATGATGTGTCTTTTTTATTGTCTTCGTTAGGAATAAAACATAATGTAAAATATTCAACCAAAAAATGTCAAACAGGAATCTTTGACGTGGGACGCATTTATTTTATAACTAATAAAAATAATAGCTGTTTTAATTTTGTAAGAAAACATGAAAGATTAAGAGATGATATTCCAATAAAATCACTTCACAAGCACATTATTTCTATAGAACCATGTGATCCAGTTCCTATGAGGTGCATTGAAGTGGATTCATTGTCACATTTATATCTATGTGGTGAAAAAAATACAATCACTCATAATACGACATTACTTGCTTTATTTACCATAATAAAGGGACTTCTGTTCAACAACTACAGAACGTACATTTGTTCAGGAACAGCAGACCAGTCCCAAGAAACTTTTAAGAAGATCGAAGATATTGCATTAAAAAATATTGAATCAATGACTGGTCTTACAGATGTTTTTAAAAATGAAGTTGAAATATCGCAAGCAAACTCAAATGGATTTATCCACAATCCAATGGGCTTTACATATAGACTGTATAATGGTAGCTTTGTAAAAACATTGAATAGTAATATCAATGCCAAAAGAGGTAAGAGGTGTGAGTGCGTCTGTTTTGATGAGGGTGGCTGGCTCTCAGAAGAAGAATTTAATGTTATTGGTGCATTTACAACTCTTGATTCAAATTTCAAACTTGGTGGAAATATTGATATATCTTCTCTTCCAAAGGAATTTCCACATCAGCTCTTATATGCTTCTTCTGCTTCTTCTATTGACACAGCTTTTTATCAAAAGTATCGTGATTTTTCCAAGAAAATGATGTTAGGTGATCCAAAATATTTTGTAGCAGATATTAACTGTGATGTTGTTATTAATGCTACTTTTCATGGTAAACCTTATGTTCCACTTTTGAATAGAGAAACCGTTGAGACAGAATTAAGAAATAATCCAGAAAAAGCTCAACGTGAGTATTATAACAAATTCACTCAAGACGGGAATGCGAACCAGATTATTAAAAGAGCTTTAATTGTTAGAAATTCTTATACTCGTCCACCTGTATTATGTAATGATACAAATGAAAGAACATTTGTTTTAGCATATGATCCAGCACGTTCAACCGATAATTCAATTCTAGGTATAGGTGAATTACTTTATAACGAGGAAGATGGATATACAATGGATATTGTAAATGTTGTATCCTTTTCCGATTTAGGTCTTAGACGAAAGACACCAATGATGACTCAAGACCAGATAAAAGAAATTAGGAAAATACTTCTTGATTATAACGGTGAAGCTTTGGATTATGACAATATTGAAATTTTCTTAGCCGATGCTGGTTCTGGTGGAGGTGGAAACTCTTGGGTTCGAGACAGTTTAATTGAAGATTGGAAAGATAAAAAAGGTAATGTTCACCGTGGTTTATTGGATAAGGAATATAACAATGGTGATGTGTATGCTAAAAGATACCCTAATGCAGTTGAAAAACTGAAATTAATTGAACCATCAAAATATAAATCTGAAATGTTTGAGGCTTTAATAAAAATGGTTGAAGCAGACAAAATTCATTTCACAGAAAAATATGATAACAAAGGTTATCTCAATATAATGGAAGTTGATACCAAACTTATGAATGAATCGGAAGAAAAGATTCGTGCAGAATTAGACAAATTGGATTTGAGCATTGATGAATATGAAAATGAGCTGGAAGAAAGACTTTCGTTGATTGAAGCTGCTAAAACGCAAGTATATAAATTAACACCTGATGAAGAAGTTGCATTAGTTCAGATTGATGCAATGAAAGAGGAAATTGTTAATATCTGTAGAAATAAGCGTGAAGGTGGTAAAGATTCATTCAAACTTCCTGCGTATAAAGACGCTGATACGGGCGCTTCAGAAGCTACTATGCATGACGACCGTGCGTATGTCTTGGCTATGCTTGGATGGTATTTATCTGAAAAACGAATGGATCATATCAGAAACAAGAAACGTACAAACAATTTTGACATCACCAAAATGGTCGGTGTCTCAAAACGCCCTAAAAAATGGGGATTCTATAACTAAGGAAAGGAGGAAATCAGAAATATAAATGGCAACACAGAAAACAAATAATTCTGCAAAGAAATCAGTACAGACAGAATCATCGCCAACTCGTAAAAATGAGCTAACCACTTCTACTCAGAAATATGCACAGATGATTAACTTTCAGGAATTACAACGTATCTTACAGCAGAATATATCCAAAGGTACATCGAAGACATATACTCAATACACAAAAGAGAAACTTCAATCATACATAAAAAGTCCTCTTGCCAATATTGACAATCTTCGTGATATATCTGCTTTCTTATATCGTATCAGTCATAACTATAAAAAGATTATAGAATATTATGCTTACACTCCTATCTTTAGTTATAACGTATCTTACAATACTCCCGATTGGGCAAATCCTCCACAGGATGCATCCGAATACATTAAAGGATATCAAGAACTTTGTACCAGGTTAGATAAAATGGATCTGAAAGAAATAGGTTCGCAAATGATTGCCACTTGTCTAAGAGATGGTATTTATTGTGGATTTTGTTATGATGATGGTGATTCGTTCTTTATACATCCGCTTGATCCAAAATATTATAAAATCGGTTCTCGTGCTGAAAATGATACGTGGATTGTAAAATTCGATGCCTCTTATTTTGATTCTGGTAACAATAAGGATTTCTTATATGGTACTGATAGTGAAACAGATTCAGAAGAAGGTTTATGGGATGATGTTTTTGTAGAAGGTTACGAAACATATAAATCAAAAGGTAATGATTATAAATGGTTTGAATTACCACCAGAGAAAACTATCTGTATTATATGTGGTGATGATCCAGTTGTACCACTGCCCTACTTCCTACCTGTATTCGTATCTCTCTTAGATTTGCTTGATTACGAAGCTCTTATTCGTTCTAAAACAGAACTTGAAAATTATGTTCTTCTCTTATCAAAAATCCCTATGAATGAAAATTCAGGCGAAGTAAATGACTTTGCTGTAGACCTTGAAATTGTACAAGCTACTCAAGCTGCGATTGATGAAGTATTACCAAGTCTTGTTGGTTCAGCATGGACTCCATGTGAAGTAGAAAAGATTGAGTTTGGTAATAAAAATCAGGTTGATGATACTAATGTATATTCACAGGCAATTAAAAATTTATTTTCTTCTCTTGGTATATCGGAAATGATATTCAATGGTCAAAAATCAGGTTCTGTTGGTCTTAAACATTCTATCACAGTTGATATGACGCTTCCTATGGAATTATTAAAAAGAATTGAAGCAAACATCCAGAGATATGTCAAATTAAATATCACAGAGGATTTTGAATTTTATTTCCATTATGTATCTGTATTTGACCTTGATGAAAAGATGTCTCAAAGAAAAGATAAAGCTACGTTGGGTATAGATACAATGGATTATGCAACGTTGGATGGTTCTTCACCTTCAAGAGTTGTTAATAATGCTTTTATGATGAAGTCATTAGGATTAATGAATTATTTTACTCCTCTCTCATCTTCATATACGCAAAGTGGTACGAGTGATAATGAAGGTGGTGGTCAGACTAAGAAAGACGACCAAATTGCAGACTCAACAGAGGAAACTCGTGACGCAGAAAAGAATGAAACAACCAAGGCAGGAAAATAAGGAGTAATTGAATGGAAGGAAAATTTTTAATCACAGCAGATGCTACTACTGCTTCTGCTCTTGTGAAATGTGGTTTTCAGAAAATGGAAACTGGTAATAAAAACATCTACACATTTCTGAATAGTTCTTCAATTAATTTTTCAGATAGTGTTGATATAAATAAAGTAAAAAGTACAAACATACTTACATTTTAGTCGTCTTCCTAGACGGCTTTTTATTTTGTCGGAAAGGAGGATAAATGGCTAAGAAGAATACAAAACGTCTTTTATTTATGGAAGATTTATATGATTTTTATTCAAATAGATATAAGCGTTCAACACATTTTAGTGCAGAAAAATCAGGACATCAAATTTTTGTACAAGTACCTGCTGAATTTGAAGTAGATAAAAACGCTGATTATAAAGATGAATCACTTCTATTTTGCAAAGTCAAGTTAATGCATTCTGGCGAAAATAGAAATCATTCTAGCGTAACAGATGAAGCATTAAAGAAAGCTTCAAAAACAATGGCATACAAGCCTGTATTGGCAAATTTTATGGAATATGAAGATGAAGAAACTGGTGAGACATTAAAAGATTTCACTTCACATGATATGGAATTAAACGATGATGGCTCGGTAAATTACATCGAAAAACAGGTTGGTTGTTTTACATCTGATAAACCATTCTTTGAAGTTGAAAAAGAAACTGGACATAACTTTTTATACGGATATTGTGCTATTCCAGTTGATTATACTGATGCAGCTTCAATTATAGAAAGAAAAAATGGAACAAAGATTAGCGTAGAACTTGCTGTTAATGAGATGGAATATTCTGGAAAAAATAAGATTCTTGAATTAACTGATGTTGTTATTATGGGTGCGACTTTACTTGGCAAAGATCCAGACACCAAAAAAGATATTGGCGAAGGGATGCTTAACGCAAGGTTAGACATTGCTGATTTTAATGCAAAAAATAATAGTCTATTTTCAGACTATGATTCTACTTTAATTGATTTACAAGAACGACTCGAAAAACTTGAGTCTGTTTGTTTCAATAATAAAAACGATATTAGCGGAAAGGAGGAAACAATCGAAGTGGAAAAGGAAAAATTTGAAGAAGAAGTTACTGAAACTGTAGAGGTGACTGAAACAGAAGAAACCACTGAGGAGGAAGTAACTGTAACAGAGAATGAATCTGAGAAAACAGTCGATAAAACCTCCGAAGAAACAACTGAAAATGCCGAAGAAGATCTAGTTGAAAATACACAGGATGAAACTACAGATACAGGTGTAACAGAAAATGAATCTGTAAATCCAGAAAAATATTCTGTAACAATGTCTGACGGTTCTGTAAAAGAGTTTTCTTTATCATTAGATGAGATTACTATGTCTCTTTACAATCTTGTTAATCAGATGTATGGAGAAGCAGATAATGCTTATTATGGCGTAACTGTTTATGAAGATAATACTCTTATTATGTCTGATTATTGGAATGGAAAATATTACAGACAGTCATTCAATAGAGATGGAGACAATTTCTCATTAGTAGGCGATAGAGTTGCTGTTCACTCTGTATGGGTAACTGACGAAGAAGATGCTTCTCTTAATGATATGCGTTCTAACTACTCTTCTGTTGTAGAGGAATTAAACACATATAAATCTGCTGAAGTATTTGCAGATAAGATGACTGTATTTGATGACGAAGCATATTCAGAATATCTTGATACAGACGAATTCAAAGCACTTATGTCTGAGGATTCTGTAAACAAATATTCTAAGGAAGAGTTATCTGAGAAGGCTGATGCCACTCTTGGAAAACTTGTTAAAAAGAATAAGACATTCTCTTTTGCAGGTGAAACACCACAGAAGAAACATGTGAGCAGAGTTGCATTTAATGCAGAAAAAGAAACGGAAGATACATATAAACCATATGGTGATCTGTTTGATTAAATCAAAAACTAAATAACTTTATAAATTAGCACTTATGGAAAATCCATAGGTGTTTTTTATTGCACAAAAATTAGAAATTTTAAGGAGGAAATAAAACTATGGCTAGTAATTTCATTTCATATACTAAGCACGGTGTTGCTGAGTCAACTTTACTTAAGGCTACAAAAGTTGGTCATCACTACAACTTAGTAAATGAGTCTAAGGATATTGACAATGGTTCTGTTGCTGTAATTGGTGACAGAAAGAAAGCAGATGTATTTGAGGCAAAAGTTCCTGCAAAGGGAGACAAAATTGTTCTCATTTTAACTGCTCCAAAGATTTATGAGGAATATACAACAAAGATGCAGGAGGAATCTAACTTTTACAACGGTAAGGGTGAAGTTATGAGAGCTTACGAGATTCAGGACACTGATAGATTCACACTTTCTACAGAAGCTTTCAATTCTGATGCAGAATTAGCTGTTGGAAAATATGTATTCGTAGATGGTACAGATTTTAAGCTTACAACTGGTGAGAAACCAAGTATGACTGAGTATGGTTTTGTAGGACATATCTACGAGGTTGCTGCAAATGGAAATTATCGTATTTGGGTAGATAAGAATTCCCAGGTATATGCGTAATTCGGTAGAAAGGAGGATTAATATACTATGCAGAGATTAAGATTTAATGAAATGAGCGATGTAATCGTTGAAAAGTTTGATGAGACAAAATATAAGAACTTCTCTCGTCTGTGTGTTGACACAGCAAAAGGTACTGTAAAGCAGTATTCTATCGAAGAAGCAAATGATAAGATTCGTAAGACAATTATCGAGATGGCAGGTCTTTCTGAGACTCCGACTCCTAATGAGGTAAGAAAGGCATTTAAGAAACAGTCTGTAAGAGAAGCCGTATTCGAGGTTATTGAAGAGACTGTTGAAGATACTCTTGTATCTGGTTGGACAAGTTCCCCTGTATTCCAGAAGTATGTAGAGGTTAAGACTCTCGCTCTTGGACAGACAAACAAGTTCTATACAAAAGATCCTTGTATTATCACTATTGCTGAGATTGCTGATGGTCATCACAGTATTGAGAGACAGAGACTTGGTGCTGGTAAGGAATTTGGTGTAAATGTTAAGTCTTATGGTGCAAAGGTTTACATGGAAATGTCAAGATTCCTTCAGGGCGTTGAAGATTGGAGTGAGTTAATCAATAAGATTGCAGAAGCTTTCACAAGATTAATCAATACTCTTCTTCATGAAGCTGTTATGAGTGCTGGTACTTCTCTTCCTGTTCCTACTAAGTGGAATATCCGTGGTGAGTTAAATGCAGCTAATCATGATAAGTTTGTAAAGCTTATTTCTGATGTTCAGCTTGCTACAGGTGGTATCGCTACTATCGTTGGTACAAAGGTTGCTCTTGCAGGATTAAAGAACCTTGGAGATATTCAGTGGGTTTCTGAGGCTGCAAAGAACGATGTTTATAACACTGGTAGAATTGGTACATTTGAGGGTACTCAGATTATCGAGCTTCCACAGGCATTTAAGGAGAATGACGTAGAGCATTACATTGAAGATGATACAAAGCTTCTTATTCTCCCATCTAACATCGACAAGTTTGTTAAGATGTATTATGAGGGAATGGATGAGACTAAGGAAGTATCTGAGTCTGGTGAAAATGCCGATGATACAAAAGAGTACGAGTTCAAATCTCGTTTTGGTATCAAGACTATGACTAACACAAGATTTGGTACTTGGACAATCGGTGCGTAATACATAAAAATATTGGGACTGTATATCTAAATGATATGCAGTCCTTTTTGAATTGAGTGAAAGGAGAAAATATAAATGGCTTATCAGAAGAAAGCTACAACTACTTCTGCTGCAAAAACAAAGGCAGAAGATGCAAAGGTTGAAAAAGATACAGTAAAGGAAACAGTTGCGGAGGTTAAGAAACCTAAGAAGTATGAACCAGATGATTTAATTCCATGTCGCTCTATGTACGCAGGTACTCTTCTATTTACTGGTGATAAGACAAAGATTACATATGAGTTTAGTAACATGGGTGATTTCAGATATATTGAGTATCAGGACTTACTCTCAGCTTTACTTGTTCGTAAGAAGTCTTTATTTGCACCTTATATCATTATTGAGGACGAAGAGTTGCTTGAAAATGTACATTGGCAGGAAGTTAAAAAAGTATATGATGGTTTATATGATAGAGAGGATTTAATAAATCTTATCAATCTTCCTACTATGTGTTTTAGTGAAGAGTTTAGAAAACTTCCATCTGGCTTCAAAAATACAATCGCAACAATGGTTTCTGAAATGATTTCAGAAGGAACTTTTGACAGTATGAATAAAATCAAGATTATTGATGAGGAATGCGGTACTGATTTGAAGTTGCTTGCTGAGTAATATATTGGAGGTGTTATATGAATATCTCCTACGAAAAAGTATTTGACAGATACTTTGGGTTAATTGATGATGTCAAAGAATTGTCTTTAGAAGAGTCTGATTTGTATGAAATATTAACAGAGCGATTACACTCTGCTATCTCTAGTCCATTTATTCGTAAATTATTTTCCACATTAAAACTTGATGATGAAATTCAGCAGTTTGAATTTGAATTAACAACTTCTGTTGATGAGTATTCTGATGAAGAATTTGTTATAGAACTATTTAGCAAAGGTATGGCTATCAAATGGCTTGAACCAAAAGTTAAATCATTGGGAAATACTGTGAGGTTTTTCGGTGGAAAAGAAGAGAAAAAATTGAAAGACGATTATTCATTGAATAAGGCATTGCTGAAAGAAATGAAAATTGAACAGCAGAAACTTATTCGTGATTATGGTTTTGCTTTTAAACCATATTCGTCAACGGAGTTCTAATATATATGCAATACATATATGGTGACTTCACAGACAAGCAAATCAATGAAGCAGTTCGTGCAATGCATGCTGATATTCACAAACTACTGCTCTATAAAGACAAGACAATTGAAGAGAAAATATTTGAAGATGACGAAGCATTTCTCGTCTTCTTTGAGAATGTTATGTTTAAATTAGGTGGCACAAAAACCTTATTTAACAACAATGGACTTATGGTAACTCTTATGGCAACCTTACAAGGTGCTATGGATAATTTTAAGAGCGACCATTTCAGTTACAAAAAATTCCGTAGGGCAATCTTAGATTCTCACGGATATATTAAGCAGATGTTTGAGGAGGTGGGTTGCGATGCCGAGTCTACAAACAGCTAGGTGTGTCGCAAACGCCAAGAACAACGGTGCTAAAACGATTGGTCAAATTTATAAGGAACAGTCTGATTATGCAATGGAACAGACTTGGGATAATGACATCCAAAGTAAAGTAGCATACATTTATGACTTCTTCCACGATGACCAACCACGATTAGCCGAGGGTATGACATATGAGGACACAACTAAAACTCGCATAGATGTTAAATTTATTGTTAAGTCATATCAATCTATGGATAAAGACCAAGTTGATTATTATGTGCAATTCAAGCCATCTCAACCTATTCGATTTACAGAAAATGATGAGTTGTATTATTTTGAGACTGACTATAAATCAACTTATGGAAATACATTTCCTGTGGGTTGCTACCTCGATTTACCAGATGACAGGAATGTTTATCACAAATGGTTAATCTGTCGAGAAGAAAGAGCAAATCAATTTCCAAAGTATCTCGTTCTTCCATGCGACTATGAATTGTGTTGGATTGAGACAAATGGTAAAGATAGAATTAAGCGTAGAATGTGGTCTGTTTTAAGAATGCAATCGTCTTACACGATTGGGCAGTACACGGATCGTGTGTTTACAAGAACAGATAATCAGAATAAAATCTGGCTACCGCTAAATAAACTTACAGAGAAATTCTGGTATACCAATAGTGAAGATACTACAATGAGAATTGTTGTAAGTGCTCCTACTGAGCACCCTCTAATATGGGCTTGTACAAAAATTGAGAATATTCAGCCTATTGGTATTCAGAAACTTACAATCTATCAAACTGTATGGTCTGATAATCGAGATTATATCGAAAAGGACGAAAATGGTCATATTATTGGTATGTGGGCTTCATATTTCGATTCAGAAATTGCCCCAACAGATCCATCCACACCAACTACTCCCCCATCTTCTATCACAGCAAAAATTTCAGCATCCACTTCAACAATTAAAGTTGGTGGCTCTTATAAAAATCTTACAGTAAATCTATTCAACGATTCCAACGAAGATATTACAACTGAATATTCAGATGCAACCTTTACATGGACTTGCAGTATAGATGATGAAGATTGGACTGATAAAGTTACATGGCGAGCTGGTACAGAGTACAACCAAAAGAAAGTAAAGTTTCCTAATGATACTTCTACTATCGGCAAAATACTGTCTGTTAAGTGTGAAATTGTTAAGGATAACTTGCCGATTAAATCTGAAATTTTGCCGTTGGAATTAACTGAATAAAGGAGGATTTTAATATGATAATTTTATAATGAGGTATTATATGAAAGAAAAAATAGTTACAAAAAATGATTTGTTAAATAAGCTTCGTGCATATAGAACTACTCCTGATGATGATGTAATTCTATACAAACAAAAAATCAAAAATGCTTTATTATCAAATCCATATCTATTATATGCGCTCAATGATAAAGAGTTAGAATTGGAATTGTTTGACAAACATGGAAATATCAACTGGGAATGGAATGAAGACACCAAGCAATATGAACCACTCGGAGAATGGGATAGATATTTTGGTAGTGATTCTCTTATTCGTCCATTTTTATTTATTCCAGATACACAGACAACGGTTAAATGTTATGTATGTTATCAAGTAGGGTTTAGAGATACGGTTAGGTATCAGCCAGGATTAAAAGAAACGTTGATTAATTTTGCAATTTTTGTTCATGGTGATGATCGTATGGATAAACTTACTGGTATTCCAAGACACGATCTTATTGGTTCTATTATTAGAGAACGGTTTGCATGGTCTAATATCTTTGGTATGCAAGCTCATCTTGCAGAAAATTATGAACAAACAGTTGATAATAATTACGTAGCTCGTTATCTCACATTCCAACTCACAGATTTAAACAGTAAAGTTCAGACACCTTATGGTGGACAGTCACAGATGATGAACTATCAGTTGAGGCGGTGATATTATGGCACAACAAAATACTGATATATTGGATGGACTCCAAGCTGCTGTTATAACCGATGCACAAAAAAAGGTAAATAAATCAAAATATGAATTTGATTCACTAAAAATGTATTTTGGCGAGGATTATGAAGTCGCTGGTATAAAAATATCAGAACCTACTATTGGAGATATTTTAAGAATTGGAGAAAACAATTTTTATCAATCTTTATCTCCTATCTTATATAATTCAACTTCTATACGAGTACCTTTATGGGATATGGGAATTAAAAATTGGTGTATAGTAAAAGATATTGAAGTTTTTTCGTTCTTATCTTCTGTTCCAAATTTCAATACAGAACCAGCAAAATTATTATTTAAAGATATAAATATTTTTGATTTTAAATTATATGAAATCAAAAAATCTTCAGATACTGAAACTGAGTTTTGTTTGAGAAATGATAACTTAAATATTACTCTTTCTGAAAATGATTATATGCAAATAGCAGAATATATTCGAACAATGTTAAATATACATCCCAAGGTTGAAAAAGCAAAAGGTAAAACAGCAAGAAAGTGGATGGTTGACGAAGATAGATTAAACGCTTTACAGAAACCTAAAAATAATAACAATTCAATTTTGTTATCACTCATTTCTGCATGTGTTAATCATCCTGGTTTTAAATATAAATTGCAGGAATTACGCAATGTTGGAATTTGTGAATTTATGGATTCAGTAAAAAGACTTCAAATTTATGAAGCAACGAACGCTATATTGCATGGTCGATATTGTGGATTTGCTGATTTATCTAAAGTTCCAGATGATCAGTTTAATTTTATGAGAGAAATATAGATACACATAACAAATTTGAGCAATCTTTTATTGCTCTTTTTTTAATACAAAAATTTATTTTAAGGAGGAAAATAACATGGGATTTAAATTAGGTGATATAATCATTGACCGTCTTCAGTTTGGTTATGGTGCAAGAGCAAACGGTACACCATTATATGCTTTAACTCAGCTCTCAGAAATGAGTATCGAGGTAACTGCTGATAGCTCTGATATTAAAGATAAAGACGGTAATCTTGTATATCGTAAATATAATGGTAAAACTGCGGAAGTTAATGGTACAAACACATTCGTAAACTTGGCAGTTATTGAAACTCTTTCTGCTACAGATGCAGAAATCGCAACGGCTTCTCACACAATTAAAATGCCTTATATTACAACTGTAAAGGCAGGTGAAACACTTGATATTACAGGTTATGTTGAAGGCACTGTTGCTGTAAACGCCCTTTACAATGGAGCAATGGGACAGGAATATAAACTCGGTACAGGAACAGCTTCTGAAACAGAATTTATTATTAAACATACTGATGAAGTGAGTGCCCCACCTGAGTCTGTTAAACCAGCAAGTGATATTCTTACACCACCAACAGATAAGAATGAGGTTGAATATGTTGTTAAGTATACTAAGGAAGTTAAATCAGGTACAAAGATTGTAAACTCTGCTGATAAGTTCCCAAAAGCACATGAACTTTATTTTAAGGCTCTTGCAATTGATCCATGTGACAAAGAAAACTTTAAAGCTTGTATCGTGCGTATTCCATCATTTATTCCAAGTCCAGAGTTTACTCTTGCACTTCAAGGTGGTGATTCTCAGACGATGGATTTCAAAGGTGCTATTCTTGCTGATACATGTTCTGCTGATAAGGTGCTTTTCGAAGTTTACTTTATTGATGAAGATGAAGCTGTATAATTTACTTACGATTCATAATATGGGTGGTATGAAAATACTGCCCTCTTATTAATTAAGGAGAACTGAGTGGATGGATGCAAAAATGAGAATATGCGTAGTCTGTGGAAAACAATATGAATATTGTAATAAATGTCGAAAATATGAAAATCTTCCGTTATGGATGTTTACATTCTGTAGTGAAAGATGCAAATCTGTATACAATATTACTTCAAATTATGAAGATAAAAGAATTTCAATAGATGAAGCAAAAGAACAGTTGAATAAATTTGATTTGTCTGATAAAGATAGTTTTGGTGATAGCTATAAAAAAGCAATCACTTCTATTATAAATACAAAAAATCAGACAAAGAAATCAATAAAGAAAAGTATTCATGAAGATACAAAGACAGATGATAAGGCTGTTAAAAAAGATATTATTGCTGATGTTAAAAAAGAAACAAAAAGTAATGTTGAATAGTGATTATTATTTAGGGAATATAACTCTATTCGATGTTATATTCCCTATTTTTTACGCTATTTGATATAGGGAGGAATTAAAAAGAAAATTGAATATAAAGACAAATATACATTCAAGAAATTATACTTCAAAAGAGGTTGTTCGAATTGTAAAAATTGAACAAGTCATATTTTATAATGATCATCATGTTTATCCTATAGATATATATCCAAGTTATGATGATAAAACAGATAGAAAAATACTTGTTTTTATTTTCACAAAAGAAGATACCAAGGAAGTTTTTCAAAAATGGATAGAATATAAAAATGCTTTAAAGGAGAAAATTTATGAACAAAATTAACTGGAAAGTTCGTTTTAACAAAGAGAATATTTTATTTATTGCACAGGTTATTATTTCTGTTGTAATTCCTATCCTTACATACTTTGGCTTACAGGCAAGTGATTTAACCACTTGGACAAAAGTATGGGAAACATTTGTACAGGCTGTTAGTAATCCATATGTCGTTGTAATGGCAGTTGTTTCATTATTTAATGCAATCACCGATCCTACAACTAGAGGCATTGGAGATTCTACTACTGCTCTCTTGTATGAAAATCCTAAAAAATAAAGGAAGGATGGTCATATGAATGGAAATGATAATAAAATCCATAATTGATTTAGTTCAGCACAATACAAGTTATTGTGCTTTTTTAATTGTTTTTATAACAACTTGTATAGAAATTGTTCCAATTAAAATAAATCCATTAAGTTCATTGTTACATTGGGCTGGTGATAGAATTAACGGCAATATAAAAACACAGTTGGGTGAAATTTCAGAACAATTAAATCAAGTTTCTGATAGAGTTGACAAAATGGAAATTAATGATATGAGATCAACTATTTTAGATTTTGCAAATTCATGTATGAATGAAAGAAAACATACTCAAGAAGAATTCGATCATGTTATAGATTTATATCAGACTTATGAAACAATTATTAAAGAAAAAGATTTAAAAAATGGGAAAGTGGATTTGGCTTATAACTATATTAAAGAATTATATACTAAATCATTACAAGAAAATAGTTTTTTAAAATGAGGTGATAAAAATGGCTAATACAGCAAATAAAGTAATTGAAGTAGCAAAAAAAGAAGTTGGCTACCTAGAAAAGAAAACAAATGCTTGGCTTAGTAGCAAGACGAAGAATGCAGGTTCAAACAATTACACAAAATATGGTAAGTGGTTTGGCATGAACGGAGTTTTTTGGTGTGCGATTTTCATAAGCTGGATTTTTAATAAAGCATTTGGAAAAACAAAAGCAAAAAAACTTTTATGTGGAAATTTTTCTGCAAGTTGTGAGACTTTTAGAAAACAATTTATTAAAGCAAATAAATATGTAGGTGGTAAAATCACTCCAAAAAAGGGATATATTATTTTCTTTATAGGTTCTCGTCATGATGGAGCAAATCACATCGCTCTTGTATATAAGGTTGAGGGTGGACGAGTTTATACAATAGAAGGAAACACATCAGGTGGTTCGACAGTCGTTGATAATGGTGGTGGTGTAACATATAAGAGTTATCCTATTGGATATGAAAAAATCCTTGGTTATGGTAAACCTTCTTATGATAATAATACTTCATCTTCTACTGCTTCAACAAGTTCTGCGTCTATAAAATTATCTGCTCCAAAACCTATATTAAAAAAAGGGGTTAGTGGTGCTGCTGTTAAAGCTTTACAAAAATGTTTAAACAAGGCTATTAAAACAGGATTAACTATTGATGGTGTCTATGGTGACGCTACCTATAAAGCCGTTGTAAAATTTCAGAAAAAACAAAAAATTGCTTCAGACGGAATTTATGGGAAAGCCACATATAATAAGTTAAAAAGAGCAATAAAGTAATAATTATTATATAAATATTTTCGTATAATAAATGTTTCACACATGAAACACTACTTGCATTATAATATGCATATACATAAAAATTCTACAAATACTATATATTATGGAAAATAAAGTATGGTTTTATCGAATGAAACAAAATATGTCATTAAGAGAGTTGTCACGAAAAACAGGTATATCAGTTGCTAATCTTGATAAAATTGAAAACGATAATACTCATGATATTTTATTAAGTAATGCAATTGCTTTATCAAAAGCTTTACATGTAGATTTGTATGAATTATTTTGTATAAAAATATAATGTAAGGAGTGATAATATGAAAAAAGAACGAAATTTTTTCAAAGTGGTATGCATTGATGAAAACAATCCTCTTGAATATCGAATTTTGGAGGATTTTAATTGCAATGATTTAGAAAGTGTTCATGAGTTTGTAACACAAAAGTTGAAAAAACATCAAGGAGCAAAATGGATATTACTACCGTGTTCTTACAAAATGTAAACTAAACTAAATTCAATATTATCAACAAGAAAGAGCGGTTTCTTCGGAAGCTGCTCTTTTGTTATTGGAGGAATAATGGGAAATATTTTAAAACTTACTTCTCCTCTCCCACCTTCGGTCAATCATTATACTTCAGTCAGAACTATAATGAAAAATGGTAAACCTATGGCTATGGTATATGAAACGAAGGAAGCAAAAGATTATAAAAAGAAATTTAAGAAAATAATTGAAGAACAAGTTAAATTACAAAATTGGGATTTGGAAGTAAATAGTACACAGCATTTCAATATAGATGCTGTTTTTTATTTTGACAGAATTGACAAGGATTGTGCGAACTATGAAAAGTGTTTAGATGACACTATTACCGAAACACAATTAATTTGGAAAGATGACAATGTGGCTTTATTTAGACCACAGAGAATTTATTATGATTCAGAGAATCCTAGAATTGAATTGACTATCTATCCAGTTGACTACATTGGAGTTTTTAATAATGCTTCACAGTTAGATGAATTTAAATCTCACTGCATCGGATGTAAAAGATACAAGCGAAATTGTAGTCTATTAAAAAAAGCAATTGAAGGTCGAATTCAGAGTGAAATAAATAATGGAGAATGCAATAAATTCTCACAAATAAATGATTAAAAGGAGAAAAAAGAATATGACAGTTAAAGAATTTTGTAAAAAGTATAACAACATTGCTAATCAGAAACTCAAGGATGATTTCATTAAGAGCAATCTTGAAATTACACCTTATGTACCATTTGTTAAGAAGGATGCGCTTATTGCTAATTTACTGAAAGTAACTATGATTGATAAAGAGACAGGAAACATAAAAGTAAACTCTTCTGCTAGATATTTGTTAATGACAAGAATTTTTATTGAGAACTACACAAATCTTACTGTTGAGACTGATGGATTCTTTGAGGAATATGATGAGTTAAAGAAATCTGGACTGTTTGATATTCTTCTTATTGGCAATGATGTTACTGCTCCACTTATTCCATATGAGGAAATTGCAGAGTTTAAACATTTGTTATCAATTAAGAAATCGGATGTTTTACAGAATAAATACGAGATCCACAGCTTTATCACAGAGCAAGTGGAAAGATTTAAGGCTCTTGGTGAAGCTACTCTTACACCACTTGTTGATGTTGTAAGTAAGAAACTTGATGAAATTCCAAAGGAAGATTTGGATAAGATTGTTGAGTTTGCTAAGAAGGGTGAATTTAAGGAGGTATAGAATAAATGCATAAAGTAAAATTTGCGATTGTTCCAGAAGATATTTATAAAAGATTGGATAAATCAGAAAAAGAAAAATTTAAAGATGTTGTTTTTACTAAAGTGGAGATTGGAGAAGATGGGGTTGTAGAAATTACAGGCTTGTGCGTTCCTGATGAAAATAACAACGAACAGTCTATCCCAAGAAGATATTTGTAAAGCAGGAAATTCAAATTTCATGTTATAAATCGAAAAAGCCACGACTGGTTTGCCGTGGACTTTCTCATTTTCCTTTCATTCCTGCACTTCTATTGTTTCTTATAGAAGAGACTTTTAAACTTGATGCCGTCATGGATGTTAATTTGGAGATCAAGTTGCTTAATGTTGTCGCACTTGGCAAGTACGATCAATAAACACAAGATCCCGCATAACAGAATCAGGACACCAATAATGAACTCATAAATATTCATTATTTGCTCCTCCTTCGTACAGGGCGCATAGTGCCATTACAACCAGTAATGGGAACACTAAATATGATTACTATAATCAATTGCAATGCGTATACCTACAATCGGAATCATATCCTTTTATATTATAACACGAGTGCAGGATATTTTAAACAGTTACAAACAGGCTCTATACGTGTCAAAGCGTACAGGGCTTTTCTTATGGAGAGTGGTTATACTGCTCTTCTATTTTAGTGTAAAAATAGTGAAATTATAGTGAAAATTTGGAGGTGATGAAATGGAAAAAAACATATATGCAGATTTTAAAAAGAAGTTAGACAGAATTGAAAATCATATTGCAGAAGAAGTCGCACCACAAGCAAATGAACTTCTAAAAGAATCTGTTAGGTATTCATTGATAGATTGGTATAACGACTACACTCCACAGTCGTATAAAAGAACATATAATTTCATGAAAATTCTCGATTCTACAAGAACAAGAGGTAAAGGAAATGTTCTTCGTTTTTCGGTTGATTCAGGCGCAATGGATTCATATGTCGGTTGGTTTGGTCAAAGTTTACAGCCAAGTACAGCTTTCGACTATATGTTTATGGATGGAGAACATGGTCATGGAAAATGGATGATGCATCAATCATTACCTCCATGTATGTATGTAGAGCGAGATATCGAAAGTGGATTTGGTGGTCGCTTAGACAAAATTATAAATAACAGAATAGATCAAATTTTGAGAAAGTGAGGTAGAAAATGCCAGGTACATATCAATATGATGTAGAAATTAAATCTAATGTAGCAAAACTACTTTCAGATATGAAACAAGTCCAAGACAGATTAGACACTGTTGAGGGCAAAGAATATAAAATCAAATTGAATGTCGATGAAAAGAAATTATCTAGTGTAATTTCTAATCTCGAAAAGATGCTTGACTCTCTTGGTAAAGGAACAGGTGATTTTAAACAGTTTGAGAATTTATCAAAAGAGTTATCAAGTATTGTATCCGAAGTACAGAGTTTAAGTAAAGCTTTTGGTAAAGTAGATGATTCTGGTACGAAGACACTACTCTCTTCTATCCAGAACATTGATAAGTCACTTTCTGAATTGAGTCAGAATATTCTCAATGTTAATAAAAACATGAGCAATATGGGCGGTAAACAAATAGAGAATATAAGCAATGCATATGGTGACGCTACGAAGAATGCTAAAAAATTGGCAGAAATACAAAACAAACTAAGTAATAATAAGATTGCATCTAATGCTGATAAATCTATTAAATCAGAATGGGATAAAAATGTAAAAGCAATTCAAGATTATATAGATGCAGTTACAAAGTTAAATAATCTTAGAGCCTCTGATAAAGGTACTGGCAAGAAGTCATATGAAATCGCAGGACAAATTGAGGAAATTGAGAAGTTAAAAAAGGAGGCATATGATGCAAGACAAGTTTTATCTTCTATGGTTAATCCTCATAGTGGCGATATTGACACATGGAACAAATGGCTTGAGGTAATGAATAAATTTGATCAAGCTTCGTTAGGCTCTGCTGAATCAGTTAATAGATTAAAGGATTCTTTAAAAAATGTTTTAAATTCAGAGTTGAATTCTTTACAAAATTCCATTGATAAATACCAAAAAATCATTACTCAGGCACAAATATATCCATCTGACTTTCATCCAAGCACAGAATACAATACAAAACTTGCAAAATTAGAGAGTGCAAATGAAGTACTTAAAAATTATAAAGTCTCATTGCAAGGTATTACTGAACTTACGAAAAATCAGCAAGCGGAAATCAACAAATTAACACAAGACTGTGAAAAAGCAGCCACAGAATTTAAGAAACTTTCGGCTGCTGAAAAAGGTACAACTGAAATCGGCATTGAAAAAGCTATTCAGAGAATTAATAAAGATTTGGCAGAGAATACAAAATATTCTGCGGAAGCCAGGGCTGGTCTTAATACATTGTTAGTACAATTAAAATCTGGCGATCCAAGTATCAATTTAAGAAAAATCACAGAAGAGATGATTAGAATTGAAAATGCTGAAATTGCTGCTGGTAGAGCTGGTAAATCTCTTTGGGATATTTTTAAAACTAAGTCTACATATGGTTTCATTGGTCAAATGCAAAGTTTTCTTAGTATGTATGTTGGATTCTATGGAATGATTAATGCTGCAAAGAAAGTAGGTTCTACCCTTGTTGAGCTTGATACAGCATTAGTTGACTTAAAAAAGACAACTACTATGAGTTCATCTGAATTAGAGAATTTTTATTATGATTCAAATGATATTGCGAAACAGATGGGTGTAACAACACAAGCAATCATTGATCAAGCAAGTGCGTGGTCACGTTTGGGATATTCTACAAAAGAACAAAGTGAGACTATGGCAAAACTTAGTTCTCAGTTTGCTTCTATTTCTCCTGGTATGTCAACAGATGAAGCCCAGGAAGGTCTTGTATCTATAATGAAAGCCTTCGACATTGATCCAAATGATGTTGAAACAGAAATTATGGATAAAGTAAATGTACTCGGCAACAAATTTGCCGAAAACAATCAAGATGTAGTTGAAGGTTTGAAGCGTTCTGCTGCTGCTATGTCTGCTATGGGGCAGTCCTTCACTGATACGGCAGCCTTATTCACAGGTGGTATGGAAATTTTGCAAGATTCTGAGTCAATGGGAACTGCATTACGTACTCTTTCAATGCGTATCAGGGGCTATGATGAGGAGACAAACCAGCTATCTGACGATTTAGTTAATGTAACTGGTGAAGTCGCAGATTTAACTAAAACTACAAAGAATGCACAAGGAATATCGTTATTTACAGATGCTTCTCAAGAACACTATAAATCAATGGTTCAGTATCTTGGTGAAATAGCTGATGAATGGGATCAAATTTCCGAAAAGAATCAGACAGAGCTTCTTCAGAAACTTTTTGGTAAAAACAGGGCTAATGCAGGTGCTGCCATCATCCAGAACTTCGATCAAGTTCGTGCAGCTATCGAAGCAATGGATGAAAGTGCTGGTAGTGCAGATAAAGAGATGGACACTATAAAATCATCGCTTGAATATAAGCTAAACGCCCTTCAGGAAACTTGGACTGGTACAATTCAAAATATAATGAAGAGAAGTGATCTAGGTTTCCTTATTGATGCTTTAACTAAATTGTCTGAAGGAATTGGAACTGTAACGAGTAATCTTGGTTTACTCAAAACTGCTGCATTAGGAGTTACAGCGGTTTTATCTGCAAGAAACAATGTCGGTAAATGTTATGTAAGTGCATAATATTTCAAATCATATTAAATTGTTTTGAATATGCCCACCTATCTCAAGAAATGTATTCAAGAGATGGGAAGTATAGAGTTAGTCAATCTATAGGCGTTGTATAAACTAAATCGTAATTGTGAGTTGCTATCTCACAGTGCTGGAAAGAAAGAATAAAAATACCGTATATATAAAATAACACACTACAACGTGACTGGAAACAGTGAGCGTGAATGTATTCCGAAAAGGATGTTGGTGACAACAAAAAAAGTCAAATGCAGAAATGCAGGTTATTTAGATATGGGTGCAAGCCCTAAGTATCATGCGTTACATTATATGTAAAGCTAAATCGGCTATCAGCAACGGATTCTATTATAATAAGAGAATATTATAATGGAGGTGTTCAGAGAGTCTAAACGATTTTGAGTTATTACAAAATAGCTTGTAAAAGGGACTCCACGCACAGTTATCGTACTGTTCTCGTGACTGAGATATAAAAGCGTAAAAGAGTGTTACTACTCTCATCCTATTAAATAGCACATTGTTAATAGGACAACAGTAGGGTTCGTGTGTACCGTAAGTTTGAAAGAAACACACAATAAACAGAGAATAATATAATAAAAGTGAATGTCGTGATGACATACCTTATATATAATGAAAATGTGAATAAACTTTTCTTATTTTTGAAAGGATTGATAACATGGATAATTTAGAAACAATAAAGAAAAATATTCGTACAATAAATCCAATATTTACGGATGAATTATTAAACTTATTATACGAATATTTATTTTTACGACATTCGAGTGAATGTTTAACAAGTTTACAAGATATAAAAGAAGATATTTCTTTAAAAAATAAAATAAGTGAAGTTACACTTTCAGCTATTAAGAAGTAGTTCTTTTAATGCTTCTTCATATCTTTCATAATTGTTTGCAAATTGAGAAGCTATATCTTCTTGATTGTACATAATTTTTGAGAATGCTTCATCTATTGTTTGTTCTATTTGGCTTTCAGTTAATTGATTCATTATATTCATCTCTTTGTCAAATAATATATTTATATATTATCATATTTGTTATAAAATAACAGTCAGAACATCTGTTTTACGAATAATTTAGTATACAAAAACAGAAAAAATATAACGCTTTCCTTATTGACTTTTTGCAAATTTTGATATATTGTAAAAATCAGAAAATGTAAAATTTCACTAATTTAAGGAGGTAAATATGAAAGTATCAAGTAAGAGTTTATCTGCTAAAACGCTTAACAACAGATTGAAAAAAGATGCTATCGTTTTAAAGCATAAATTACAGCGACTAGAAGATCAATGGTCAACACAACGAAAATCATTACTGATTGATTCATTGTTGCGTGAATATTTAGTGAATCCAATCTATACAATTAACGATTGTGGAATTCAATATGTTATTGATGGTGTACAGAGATTAAGTACAATTCGAGACTTTTTTGATGATAAGTTACGCTTATCAAAAAACTTAGAATCAGTAGAAATTAATGGTAATCTTTATGAAATTGCTGGTAAGAAATATTCTAAACTCGATGATGAAGTTAAAGATGAATTAGATTCTGCTCAGATTCAAATTCACGAAATTACTGAGTATACTGAAAAGGATGTCAGAGAAATGTTCTCTCGGTTAAATGGTGGTAAAGCATTAAATGCTACACAACAATTCACACCGTTGTATTCTGATGAATTAGGTGATGTTATAGCAAGCATATCTGCCCTTCCATTTTTTGAAGCTAGATTAACTCCTGCACAGTTAAAAAGTTCAGTGGATCAATCTGTGGTATTGGAAACATTAATGCTCTGCGAGGCAAGTAAGGATTATGATTTTAGTTCATTTTCTAAGAAAGCAAAAATAGCATTTATTGAGTATTACAACGATAACATTAACCAGAACAAGATTAGCCTGATTACAGAAAGTGTTGTAAAGCTAGATAATATTCTTCCAGTTGATGCTAAGATTCCTAAAACCACACTTCCATTTTTGTGCTATTCGTCATATAGAGTACTAAAGGACAAAAAGGGGTATGATAAGTTTGCAACGAAGGTTAAGGAGTTTCTTGATGGATATGATTCTAATGAGGAATATAAGGCAAGTTTATCAAACGGCACATCATCTAGTGAAAGTGTTAAAGCGAGATTCACTTATTGGAGAAATATGCTTCACTCATTGTAATATCAATATAATATGATCACAATTAAAAGAGTAGTCCTGCGATTACTCTTCTATTATGCTTAAATCGTATGTTTCATCGGATTATAGAATATATGTTCTGAATAGTATTCTGTCGATTATTGGTATATAATGGAAACATTAAATAGTGATGATCGGGAGGACATGACATTATGAAATTTTTTCGTAGATTTTTTAACAAATTTTTTGTTATTGGCTTTATTACTATTCTTATTTCTGTTATTATAGATTTAAGCATTAATGATTGTATAATAAAAATGATTATAGTAAATTTGTCAAATACCATAGGTATAGCTTTATTAATTGGGTCAATTTTTGATTTTTCAAAAAATTCAAATGATTTTATGGATTTTGTCTCTTCTATTTTAAAAGATATAATTGTGTCAAAAAATTTTTTAAAAGGTTTAGAAGACAAAGAAAAGAAAAAAGCTCTTGAAATGGTTTTGACTCCATCTGGAAATCAATTAGAACAATGCTCGGATATTCAAATGTATTTTCAACGAAAAATTGATGAAACTATGGAAATTTTTCATACAAATTTTAAAACAAATTTGGTCGTTAATGCAGAAATAAGAAAACTAGATGGAATAGTACAAACATTTGTAACTTTAACATATAGAGTATATAAGATAGAAGATAAATATTTTCCATTAATTACAACTTTTGAAAAAGAAGATTGTAATGTAGAAAAATCATATATTATTTCTCCAGAAGGAGTAAAAGAAATAAGTGAAAAAGATATAACACCTACAGATGAAGATATTTCGCCAATAAATGTAAAAACATATTCATACGAAATACCAGAAGAGTTATATAAATATCCATATTTAACGATAAAGAAAACTGTAATAGAAAAAGGTTATAATCATTGGACTAATTTTCATTGGAACACTTTAACTCCTACGGATGGTATTACATTTACATTAAAATGTTATGATGGATTACATATTAAAGAATATTTTATTTTTGATTCGGAAGAATTTTATAATGTTACAGAAGCAGATGATAAAACGTCAATAGATATTATATCTACATTATGGCTCGATAAACACAGTGGGTTTGTGTTTACTGTGAGCGACACAGAATAGCATTGACAAAAATTATTACATATGATATTATTTTAATAAGCAGATAAGGAGGTAACTAATATGAGGAAAGTTGGAGTTTAATACTAAGAAATATATTTTATAATTTTTATGATGATAAAGAGCAGGACTTAATCTCCTGCCCTTTATATTTATTTTCACCCTTAAAAGAAATACTCAATACGAACAAATTGCATACGTGCAACTGAGTTCAATATAATGTACAGTTCAATTAGGTAGCCATGCATACGTGCATGGCTACTTTGCTATGTAAAAATAAAGAGTAAATGTATTCACATCTACTCTTCCACCACGATCTAACACAAAATAAAAGACCTGCCTTTCGACAATTCCTCTACTCTTCTAATTTGAGGTGATAAATACGAATATTGATTTAACAAAACTTATTCCTCAACCTGACCTACGAAACCTATCTGACGTTTCGTAGCTTCTATCTCAGGTTTCGATACAACCATTAAAAGAAAATTCAACTGTTGTACATGCTGTATCAGTTCCAACGGTTTGCCAGATGTGTCCTTTCCGTGGAAACAGACCAAATTGTAGCAATGTAACCGATTTATCTAATTAAAAGCGAGGTGAAAATATGAACGAAAATTCAAAAAATAATATTACCACTGATGAATCATCAAATAATATCGTAATTCACAGTGGCAATAGTGATACTATTACTATAGATGATATAGGAATAACTTTTAATCTGGAATCTGGAAAACTCCATTTCCTAAATCAATAACTTCTCCACTTGGAATTATTGTAAAGTTTCCATCTACATCTTGTTCAACAGTAAGGACAAACCCATTTGGATATTTAGAGACAATTCTAGTAATATCATTTTCGGTATGAATTGTTCTTTGAATATCATTTGGGTTGCATCCTTTTGGATTAAGAATCTGTGCTATCATTTTTATCAACCCCTCCTCTGCATTAGTATATGGAATATTTTACCACTAATTGTTATACAGGTATAGTCGGAATTTGTGTTTACCACTCATATTCACAGTTATTACAATGCCATGTCTTTTTAACTTTCTGTGAGAATAATCCCCACATGAAAACTGAACACAACAAGCACATCGAAACTTACGATAGAATATATAAACAAACAAAGCCGTAACCAATATAACCGATGTTCCTAAATTAAATATCAGAAAGGTCGTGATTGTTATGCCAGGAATGAAAGGTATTTACAGATTTAATCCTGCTTTAGTAGGCAGTATAATAGGATTAACTATTGATTTAATTTTATGTAAAATACTTCCCTAATAGAAATCCTACAAGAGCACCTATAATTGTTATAATTGTTGAATATATCCAATAATGTTTATTATTATCTAAAAGAGTTTTATTAACAGCTTTTAAATTAATGTTTGTAGTTTTTAATTCATCGAGTTTTTCATTATCAGAATCAATGGTTTTATTCAAGGTTTCTATTTGTGCATTTAATTTCATATTTTCATACTGAATAGATGTGAGTTTTAATTCCAATTGCTCAACAAGAGTATTGAGTTTTTCTTGTTGTACCACCATGAGGTTTTTAGGTTGTTCTGGTTTCTTATCAAAACTAAGATTTTTGTAAAGTTGTTCTTGTATCTGATTAGCTGCAAAATTCTGATATTCTGGCGAATTCATCATTTCAGACAACTTTTTCATTTGTTCGTCTGAATATTCAATAAGCTTTAAAATTGTGCCATTGGTGAGTTTAATTTCTTTTTCGTTCACAACATTCTCCCTCTTTCGTATTATAAGAATAATTATATACTATAATATTCCATATGGCTACAGAGAATGTTAGTTTGTGAAATATTAACAAATCAAAACCTACTACCACAATTTTTACATTTCCAAGTCTTGCCTATATCTCCTGCTCCAAAGATTCCAAATAATCCAATTTTGGTTGCTTTCGTTACAGTGGAGATTTTAGACAGATTAGCACTTCCGCATATTGGGCATTTAGGTGTGTATGCTTGTTGTGGATTATTTAAAACAGGCTTATATGCATAATAAACTTCCTTTTTATATGACTCTGTTGAATTTTTTCTAACAACCCCCATATATTGCATTTGTCCACCACAACATTTACATTTGAAGTCAAAATTTTCATTTACATCAATATGTTTTATAATTTGACATTTAGGACATTTATATGATTTATAATTTTCCATAAAATTTTTCTCCATAAAATAAATTATTTCAAACTAAATTTATTTTATCATATCATAGCACGATATTCAAGACAACAACTGATATTGACGGAAAAATAGGGAATCATATTAATGATGGAATTAAAAATATGTTTAACGGAAATTTCTTTTCTCCTCAAACTTTTAGCTTGTCAGAAATATTACCGAACTCCGATCTTGAAGCGATAAAGAACTATAATGCAGAATTTGATAGATTAAAAAATATTGTTTCAAAATATCCAGCACAAATTAATGATGCGACAATTGCCCAAAAAGCATGTAATGACACTCTTATCAATGCATCAGATAAAGTAAAAATATTACAAGCAAATGCAAATGGTGGAAAAATTGCTATTGATGGATTGACAAAAGCCTCTAAAGCTGCCGAGCTTGGTATGAAAGCTCTTTCTACGGCAGGTAATATGATTGTAAACATGGGTATTGCTTTTGCTGTTACTTCTTTAATATCTGGTATTGTTTCTTTAATCAATAAAGAAAACGATTTATTAAATAAGGCAAAAGAGCTAGGCGAAGAGTTAAATAGTTCAACTACCGATATTGATTCTTATAAAGATAAAATAGATAAGTTAAAAGATGTTATAAATGATTCTTCATCTTCTATAGATGACGTTGCAGATGCTCGTGAACAGTTGATGACAATCCAAGATGAAATCATCGAAAAATATGGAGATGAAGCTAATGTTATTGATATTGTAACAGAATCTATAAATGGTCAAACATCAGCTTTAGATGAATTAAAACGAGCAAAATACGAAGAGGCAAAAGACAAGTATAATGAGGAAGATTTAGGTGATAAAGTTGGCAACTTCTTCCAAAGCTTTATAGACGGTCATAAAGCGTTATTTAATGTTGTTATGGGTAACGATATTAACGAAGGAATTGATCAAGCAAAAACTAAACTTAAATCTATGATTGAAGAAATGGAAGGTCAGCAAGTTACTATTCCATTAACTACAAATTCAAAAATTGATGACATGATTGAAGCATCAGGTTTTGCGAAAACTAAAGATGGTTTTACTATTTTGGGTTCTGCTCATGATGTTCAATCTCAACTCAATGATTTAAAAAATCTTACAAGTAAATACGATTTATCTGACACTGATTTTTCTAGCACATTAAATGATGAAATTTCTTCTATAAAAACTTTAATTGATAAAAACGATAAGTTATATCAGCAAAGTATTCTTTATGAAAAAGTATTAAATCAAACTGGTGATAATTATAAAGAACAATATAATACTCTTAAAGATACTGCTAAAAAATATAATGAAGCAAAAATATCTGGTAATAAAAATTCAATCAAACAAGCATCGGAAGAATTTTCTAACGCATTAGATAATGCAACAAAAACAGCAACAAAAAATGATGACTTTGATGTTGCTGAATATTTTAAAAACTTATATCCTACTATACAAAAAGAAGTTAGTAGTTGGAGTTTTTCAGTTGATTTTAAAGCAAATACAGATAATTTAAAAACCAATGTAAACGATGCTTTGTCAAAACTAAAAGGGTTATCTACACAAGACCTTCTTCATTTTAACGCCAAAACAGCAACAGATAGCCAAATACAGGGTTATGGTGAATTAATAAATTATGCTAATACTTACAATATGAGTATTGAGAATTTAATAAAACTTCTTCAAAAACTCGGATTAGTACAGCCAAAAGCATATCAAGAGTTAGTTAATAAATTTGGAAAAGCAAAGGTTAATAAATTAAGTAAGAAAGATTTAGAAATTGCTTATACAATTCCTAATGTATCGCTTCTCTCATGGGATGAACTTCTCAAAAAAATTAAACAGGTAAAGAAAGAGGCTTCTAAACAGAAAAATATCTCCCAATCATTTAATTCTGCATGGGGAGAATTAGACGATAGCACTAAGAATAGTCTTCTTGAACTTGCAGAAGCAGGTAATCTTACAAAAGAGACATTTTTAAAAGTAGAAGGTTCTTCAGATTTTTTAACAAAACTTGGATTATCTGAAAAAGATATCGACAAAGTTATCAACAAAATCAACAAATTAGTTGACAATTCTAAGCAGTTATCCACAATGCGTTCAGGTATCTCTTCTATTACTTCTGCTTATGATGAGAAAAAAGATTCTAAATACAACACTGTTAGTGCAAGCACTCTCTCATCTATGTATGATACATTAGGTATTAAAGAATGGGATAAAGAGAATATTAAAGCGTGGGAAAACTATAAAGAAATTGCTGGTGATAGTGCTCAATCTCTTTCAAGTTTAGCAAAAGCTCAGAATAAGCTTGCGTCTGCATATGTAAATAGTCATGATTTCTTATCAGGTTTAACAAAAGAAACTCAAGATTATTATGAAGCTCAATTAACTGAAATGGGTGTTACTAATGCTCATGAAGTTACAACTCAAGTTCTTGCAAATAAAATGCAGTATCTCGCTGAACAGAAAGCATATGCAAAAAAAGAAGGCGAAGAATTATCAAAGGCTAGTACCAAAAACCTTAAAAATTTCATTGATGAGCAAGGTGGTGCTAACAAGGTAAGTGCTGCGTTATTTAATCTTGCAGTAAATAAAGAAATGGTTAATAATCATGCATTAAATTTCGATGGTGATGTTTCTAATTTATTATCTTATGTTGAAGCTATTGAAGGTGCAAATAAAGCATTAAACGCTTTAAAGGCATTAAAGGCAATTCAGCATGGTGATAATGATACTGCTGCAAAGCTTGGTTATCATTATATGGATACATCTTCAATGTCTAAACTTGTAGGAGATGCTAAAAAAGAAGTTAATAAAGCCAAAAATAAGCTCAAGACAAACACTACAAAAGTAAATCCAACAGTAAGTTTAGGCAATAAAAATAATAGCAGTAAAGATTCATCTAATAAATCTAAATCCAAAGACAAAACCAAACCCACAGCTCAAATCTTTGATTTTATAGAAAGACGCATCAATAAACTTACAAAGACTATTGATTATGCAAAAGCAAAAATAGAAGCTTTGTTTACTGTTAAGGCAAAGAATAGCCAGTTAGATACAGCTCTCAAAAATACTACTAACCTTGTCAATGCACAGAAAAAAGCTGCGAATAAATATCAAGCATATGCTGATAAATTAGCCAAAAATGCAACAAAAGGAAAAAAGGGATTAAGGCAATCAGAAGTAAATAAATATATTAAGCTGATTAAAAATGGTTCTCTTACAAAAGATGCTATAAAATCTATTAAAAATGAAAAGCTGAAAACTTTTATTGAAAATTATCAAACATATTATGATAAAGCTCAAGAAGCAAAGAAAGCAGTTCAGGAAAATATTACATCTATTGTAGAACTTAATAAACAAAAGCTTGATAATATTACTTCACATTACGATACTCTCATCTCAAAGATTGAAGCTACAACATCAAAGCTTGAAGCACAGTTATCCGTTCAAAAAGCAGTTAATTCATTGTATAACAATGGTGAAACAGGTAGTGCTTCTACATATAAGAATCTTCTTACAAGTTCATCATCTGAAATCAATAAATATATTGCTGAGAAAAAAGCATATGATAAGGAAAGAAAATCTGCACGAAAGCAACTCAATAACAGCTTAAAGAAAAGTGGAGTTTCTAAATCTCAGAGAAAATCTGCTCTTGCTGATTTTGACGCTACTACAAAAGCTCAGATTGATAACTTTAACACAAGTATTTTCAATGCTGAATCTAAGCTGTATGAATATGCACAGTCACTTGCTTCTCTCCCATGGGATAAAGCAACAGCAAAAATTGAAAAGCTTTCAACCACATACGATATTTTACAGGCAAAATTATCAAATGGAACATCTGTTAATGGTAAAAATAAAATCCTTGACAAGATAAACGATAATCTTGACGATCAATTATCTGAAAAGAAGTCTGCTTTAAAGAAGGATAAACAGAATGTAAAAAGTTCTGCACTTTGGATAAATAAAAATTCTAAGATAAAAGTAACAGCGGGTAAACTTCTTACAAAAGACCAACTTAGTGCAATAAAAGGTATCTATGGTAAAGATTCCAAGCAATACAAGGAAGCTGTTAAATATAACAGTTATGTCAAAGCTTTACAAAATAACCAAGCTGATTATAATAAGTCTGTTGAAGAGAATAAAACCAATAAGGCTGAAAACTTTAAGACACAGTTTACAAATATTCAAACTGGTTTTGAAAGAAGTATTTCTGATATTGAAGCAAAATCAGACCATATTGAAAATGTAATCTCTATTCTTGAAGCAAAGGGATATAAAGCTAATGCTAGTTATTATGAAAAACTTGCACAAATCAGTGGTGAAACAATCACAAAGAATACTGATGACTTGACAGCATTGAAGAATAAATTGCAGGAAGGTTTGGATAACGGAACAATCCAGGTAGGTACAGATTCTTATTATGAGATGGTCGATGCTATATCCAGTGTTGAAAAGAATATTGATGCTTCTACTCTCTCTCAGGAGCAGTTCTTACAAAAGGTTCGTGAAACTAACGCAGAACTTAAAGAACACGCTCGTACTGCAATTAGTGACTTAAACGATGAAGCTGAGTTTTATCAGGATATTCTTAGTTATAAGGATGCTTATGACGATAACGGAAATATGACTGACGCAGGCAAATCTAGGCTTGGACTTAGTTTGACAAAAATGAGTAATGATATAGCTTTGAATAACAAATATAATGAAGCTATTGCAGAACTTGATGCCTCATATGCTAAACATGAAATTGGTTACGATGAGTATTATACAAAGCGTAAAGAACTTGTATCACAGCAGAGAGAGTCAATCAAGAATTATTATTCTGAAACAGATGCTATTAAATCTCTTATTGAAGAAGGCTACAATGCACAAAAAGATGCATTATCTGATTTAATATCAAAATATACAGATGCACTTGACGCTGCAAAGAATCTTCATGATTATGAGAAATCTATCAAAGAAAAGACAGAGAATATAGATAGTATAAAGAAAAGAATTGCTGCACTTCAAGGTAATGATACCGAGGAAGCAAGACAGAAAATCCAGAAACTTAATATTGACTTAAAGAAAGCCAAAGAAGATTTAGATGAAACTCAGTATGAACAGTATATCAATGATCAAAAAGATATACTCAATGAGATGCAAAATGATTATGAGAAGTTTGTAGAAGAACAGCTTAAAGATGTTGATGACCTTATCAGGAAACTTATTGAAGGTGCAAAAGGAAATACACAGGATGTTCTTAAAGTATTAGAATCACTTGCAAATAAATGGGATATTGACCTTAGTGCTATTCTTAAAAATGACATGGAAAAAGGTGATTTCTCTTCCGTTGATAACAAAGATAGCAATGCTGTTGACAATGCGAATAAACATTATGATGAGGATAAGAAGAATGAGGAATATAACCCTCCTGCACCTGATGATAACAAATCCAATAATGAAGATTCAAAGAACACCGAAACTAAAAAGACATTAACAGATATACTTAAAGAAATTGCCGATGAAAACGCAAATGAAACTACGCATCAGATTCATGGTGTTGAAGGAAAAGACCAAAACGGCAATATGTGGTATAACAGACTTAGCACTGATAAAATAAATCAGTTAGTATATGATAAAACTGGTAATGTTATTGAGGATTCAGCTTTAATGGATCTTGCTAAAAAGTTGGGTGTAGAGATTCCAAAGGGTCTTACAAAGGAGATGCTTTATTCATCATTGGATAAACAGCCGAAACTTGCACAGGAATTTAGAGATGCACTTTTTGAAAAATTGCAGGATATGGATTTTTCAACTGACATTGAGACATTATTAAGTGGATTTACTACTTCAATTAAGACACCATCAACAAGTGATATAATTAAAGCTGAGGAAGATAAAGTTGCTGCCCCAGGTGAAACAAATGCTTATGCTGAACAGGCTAAAGCTGAAGCTGAAAGACAGAGTAAAGAAAATGAGACTAAGTATCTTAAAAAGATATTAAACAATCTCACAGGAAGTGCTAATGATACAAATAAACCGCTTCGTAAAATCAAACCAGGCGAGACTTCTAAGAGTGCTTTAAATAAGAAGTTATCTGCTGATTATGGTGTTGTTGTTAAATCAGGCACAGGTAATCATGGTCAAAAATATATAGATATGTTTGCAAAAGCTATCGGGCTTATTGGTGGTGATGGATATGGTGAAAATGATGAAGTATATCAAAAACTTAAAAAAGAATATCCGCATCTTGGTTTTTCAACAGGTGGCGTTGTAGGTCAGTTAAACAAGGTTGCTACAGACAATGGTGACGATGGTTGGATTACTGTACAAGCTAAAGAAAGAGTTCTTACTGTAAGACAGAATAATCTTTGGGAAAAATGGACGAAAAACCTTCCAGAACTTGTAAATATAGCTGATTACTTACCGAGTATGTCAGAATATATGCCTAAAATACCAGATATGGCTACTAATATGCAAGTTCAAAATGTTGGAAATTCAGTAAATGTTGGTGATATTTCATATACGATGGAATTTCCTAATGTAACTGACCCAGCTTCAATGAAAGAAGCCATTAAGCAAGATACATCATTACAAAATCTTATGCGTGATGTAACAATCGGTCAGATGAAAAAAGGGAATAAGCTTGGTATGATGAAGTATTAGTTTTATGGAGGGTGGCGGTGCTGCTCTCCTGATATTAAAGTTTATTATGATTATTATTTGATTCATATGTTCTTCATTGATAATTGTCAAATATTGGTATATAATAGCAGATATTATTATTGATATATTGATGATTGGAGGAGAATGTTATGGATAATAATTTTACTGGTGAAAAAGATGGGATTTTTTATAAAAATGGAAAACCGATACGAGGATTTTTTACGAAAAGTTCAAATGTTAAAAATGCACCTGATCCTGAAAAGATTATAAAAATTATTGAAGAACAAACAGAGAAGAAAAAGGAGGATTGAGCACAATAAATATAAAACTATTATTGGAACAGTTACCAATTATTTTTGAATATTTTGTTCCTGGATATATTTTTATTACAATATTTTTATATTTTACCTCAAGAAAATTAGGAACAAATATTATATTGGGGAGCGTAGCAATAAGCTATCTGTTAAAAGCGATATGTACATGGTTTCATACATTTGTATTTGTTAAAATTGGTTTTGGATGGAGTAAAAGAGCACTTATTCTGATTATAATAGCAATAATATTATCACTATTTTGTATCATTATTTCAGAAAGCAAAATATTAATGAAGATTGTTTTGAAAATAAACAATAAATCAATACATGATGATATATGGAGTGATATTGTAGAATATAAAAGAGGAACTACTCTTAGAATTATATGTGATGATTGTACATATACAGGTAAACTATTTATGTATGAGGAGAAAGGTAATGATTCGTGGTTTTGTCTTGAAGACTATGTTGTTGAAGAAAAAGATAGAAAATATAGTTTAGTAAAAACAGAAACACCGTGTAGAATTGCAATAAGATTAGCAGACGCAAAGCGTATAGAATTATTTTATGGTATAATTGAAAAATCTAAAGTCAGAATATGGCTGGAAAATAATAAGTATTTTAAACGCTTTTTTAAAAAATCAAATTAAATACTATTACCAACAAAGGCAGTCTAGTGAGATAATCGCTAGGCTGTTTTTCTATGCAAAAAAATTAAGAAAAAAGGAGAAATCAATGTTTAGTAAAGATAGAAAAATAGAGATTTTAACTGCCGAAGTTGAACGCTTACGCAGAGAGAATAACATGCTTAAAGATCGTGATACAAAAGAGATTGCTAAGAAAGCACAGGAAATCTCAGATGAATATATAAAAGAAACTCAGGACAATTTAGACGAGATTATAGAGTTAAAAGAAAAATATCATAAGTTGATTGATGAACTTGAGGATGTCAGGGAAGGTTATGAGAAAGAAATGGAGAGGTTCATGGGGGAAATTAGGAACTCTAAAAGAAAATTCTTCAAAAATAAATAAAAGCAAAACAAGGAGGGACTTTGCTAATGGTGGCAACAGATTTTGAATTTAACGGAACTAAATTAACAGATGTGAATTGGAGAATTGTCAGTTTTGGTAATAACGATGATAATGAAGTTACTGCTGCTGGCGAAGTTACCTTCAATACATCAAAGGCAATAAATGGACAACATTGGAACTATGTAGGTCGTAAATACGAGACACAATACTCTTTCACTGTTCAAATCATGAAATTTAAATGCCCTCATGAAGTTGGAGAAATATCTACAAGGGAACAAGCTTTTATCCATTCATGGTTAGTGAGATCTGACGGATATAAGTTATTTCGATTTATGTTTGATGGATACGAGGACGTTTATTATAATGCTCAGGTTGCTTTGCAATGGTATAAAATTGGTGGAAAAATTGTTGGTGCTACTCTCACGCTAACTTGCGATGCCCCTTGGGGGTATTCAGATATTCAGACCGCAGATATAGTAACAAATACACCTTTTAATCTTTATAATGATTCTGATGACTTAGGATATATTATTCCTGATGAGTTTGAAATCAACATTTTCTCTGCTGGAAATTTGGAAATTAACAACAACTTAGAATCAATTTATTCAATGGGAACTTATTCAAATATGCGAATAAATAACTGTAAATCAGGTGAAAATATCATCGTTAGTGGTTTAACTAAACAAATTTACACTAATAATTCAACACATGAAAAAACAATCGCAGATGACTATAATTATAAGCCTATACGACTCATAAATATGGATAATATGCGACAAAACATTATCACTGTTTCTGGTTGTAACGCTAATGTACATCTGACTTATCGCACAGTACGAAAGGTGGTGATGTAATTTATGCCAAATGTTTTTAAAGATAGCAATCTTTCTTTTCATTATAATAAAAATCTTGATAATTCTATAAATATTCCTAATATATACATATTAAACAGACGATTAAAAAAAATAGGTCAGATTGAAGATATTACAGAACTTGAAATTGTTACATCTTTTAACGAACCCAACGAAATTTCATTTGTTACTCACAAGTATATTAATAATAGAAAAAATTCCTTATGGAAATATATTAAGGAAACAGCATTAGTAAGTGTTGAAGGTTTTGGCATTTTTGAAATTGAAGCACCTATTACAGATACGGATTCTACGATTAAGAAAATACATGGACAAGATTTATGTGCAGTTGAATTAGGACAAAGCAATTGTACTTTAGAAATAAATACTGAAGAGGACTATACTTCTACTGTTACTCCTGTCCTAGCTGATGTTAAACCTACTTTATTCTATAATGAAAATGATACAGCACATTCATTGTTGCATCGTATACTCTCTTATGCTCCACATTATACTATAGACCATGTTGATGATAGTTTATGTGGAATGAATAGAGAATTATCTTGTAGTGATAGTGCAATCTATGATTTTTTAACAGGTGATGTTTCTGAAACGTTTGGATGTATTTTTATCTTTAATAAGTTTAAGCGAAGTATTAGTGCTTATGATTTAAAAGATCATTGTATGACTTGTGGCTCACATCATATCATTGGAACTGAGTGTCAGGATTGTAAAACAAAAGGTAGACCATTCAATAATATTGAACAAGGATATGGTTATAATTCTTCTGTCTATGTTGACACTGAAAATCTTGCTACAGAAATAACATTAACTAGTGATAAAGATAGTGTAAAAAACTGTTTTAAGCTTGTAGCTGGTGACGATACTATGACTGAAATGATTGGTCAACGTCTGATAGGCGGCACAAATTATATTTGGACATTTTCTAACGAGATGTTGAATGATATGTCTGATGAACTAAGAGAAAAATATACAGCTTATACAAAACTTGTTGAAAGTTATCAAAATGAATTCAATAATCTATGGAATAATTTTAATGAATATACAAATCAAATATCTTATTATAAAGATAATATGTTTCCAGAAATAACTAGCAATATCACATCAGCAACTCAAGCTTTAAATGTCATTCAATCTACAATAACTTATGCTTGTATTGCAAATAAAACAACTGTATTATCAACGGTTTCTAAAAGTATATTAAATTATGCAAAATTACTTTTGTCACATGACTATGGCGTAAAATTTGAAAAAGATACAAATGGTAATGATAAAACATCCTGCAAAACAATAAAGGACGGAAATTATAATATCATATCAAGTTGGACAGGTAATTTATATGTATATAAATATAATCATACAGATAATAAAGGAAATGATTTGGATTATGCTACATCAGGAGCATGGACTTTACCTGTAAAAAAAGGATATAATAATACTCTTGACACAAATAATCATTATTCTAATGATTATTATTTATATCTTAAAATGCAATTAGAATCTGCATTGGCAAAATCAAAAATATCTGGCATTATCAAGCATGATAGTGATTATAAAGATAGTGTAAATAATCATTTAAGCGATGCCGATTATTATAAAAATTATTTTAATTCTCTTAATCTCACATCTTTACAATCCTATTATGATGCATATAATACAGCTTCTGTGATAATAAATCAATTAAATCCTAATATTTCTAGTTCAAAATATACTCGTTCGGATGGTACAATCTCAGATGTTGACATACTTCATTCACTCTTAACAAAATATAACGATTTTTCTACATACATCAATAATATCATTGCTAATCGTCAAAACGTAATTGCTGACTATGAAACTAAATTGAATGCGACACAACAAAGAATTACAAAAATCAATAATGATTGCGATTTAAAAACTTTTTTAGGTGATGAACTATATCTTGAATTATTATCATTCAAAAGAGAAGATACTTACAAAAATGATAATTTTACTTCTGATATGTCGGATAATGACACTGACTTATTAGCTGATATAGACGAATTCATTTTAGATGCGAAAGAAGAAATTGCAAAAGCATGTCAATTACAATACTCTTGTACAGTTTCTTTGGGTAATCTTCTACTTGATAAAAATTTTGACTATGATAAGATTTATGAAAAATTTGCCCTCGGTAATTTTATAAGATTGTCAATTGATGATATTCCTATTAAGATTCGTATTATTCAAATGACATTTAAATTCAATGATGATATTGAAAACTTACCAATCACGCTTTCTGATGCATTAGTTGGAAATTCTGTTATCAAAGATTATCAAAATGTTATTAATAATGCAAAATCTATGGCATCATCATTTCAATTTATCACAAAACAAACAGATAAAAATAATAAAAATCTTACAAGTGTTGTTGGAAAATTAAGGCACGAAGGTTTAGCTGCTGTCAATGATATGTTAAACAAAGCTGAAAATATTTCATTAACTATTGATAATCAAGGGTTGTTAGGTCGCAAGTGGAATGAAGATCTTAATGCTTATGAAGATAAACAATTAAGAATTGTAAATAATGTTATTGGATTTACAGATAATAATTGGGAAACTGTTAAAACTGCATTAGGAAATATTTATTACAACGGTTCTTGGAGATATGGACTTATTGCTGATGTGATTGTAGGTAATGTAATTGCGGGCGAAAATCTAACAATTAGTGATAAAGGAAATAATATTGTTATTGATGGCGATGGTATTATTCTTGATGGAGGGAGTATTACATGGAAAACTCCAATAGATGAGTCTAATGTTGATGGATTAAAAAATGATTTAAATAATATTACACGTTCTATAAAAAGTAATAGTGATAATATTGATTCTTTCAAATCAGAAGTCAATACGCAACTATCAGTCGCAGGTGTAACAAAAATTAATAATAACTATGTGTACTCTCCCAAAATTTCTTCTGGTTATCTTTATATTGTCAAAAATGGATGTTCTGTACAAATTGACCCTTTACAAAACTATGATGCACAAAATGATAAAGTAATTGATGTACAAGCAAACAATCAAGATGTGTTTTATATTAAACGCAATGGGGATGGATATTTTAAAGGTACAATATACGCTATAAACGGTGAGTTTACAGGCACAATATCTGGTAGTACAATATCTGGTAGTACAATATCAAGTAGTGCAAATGGTCGCTCAGTAGATATAGCAAATGGAAGAATTAATTTAGGAGGTTATGTAAAAATTGATTCAGGTTTATTAAATGCTAATTCCGATCAAAATAATTATTCAAACGCATTAAATTTTAGTTGTAGTGGATATCCTGCCGAATTTGGATTTCGATGGCAAGATACTAATGTAACAATGATATCAAATTCTTCGTTGACTTTAGGTGAACAGGCTTATCCTATTAAAGATATTAATATGTCAGGTAATATTAATATAGGTAATTTTCATATATCAAGTAACCTAAACGACACATGGGAACTAGATATTTATAGTAATATAGATTATTCTTATCTACGTTTAACACAAACTAATGATGCCTTGACTATATATCCATCAAAAGACAGTACAGTAACATTGGGCAAAAGTGATATTAGATTTGCAAATATATATACAATGTATGTGACTACACCGTCTGATCGTAAATTAAAAAAGGATATAAAGAAAATTGATGGAGAGCTTGCAGAAAAATTTATTGATGGGCTTACACCATCTAGCTACAGCTTTAAAGATAACTCGTATAATAAGACGCATACAGGCTTTATAGCACAAGATGTAGAAAAGTTACTAATAGATATGGGGCTTAAATTAACGGATTTTGCAGGACTTGTAAAGACGCCTAAAAATATAGATAATGATCCAGACAATTTTGATGGTGCAGATGAAAATTATGATTACTCATTAAGATATGATGATTTTATTGCGCCTATCGTGGCATATATTCAGAATCTCAAAAAACAAAATACAGAACTTGAAAACAAATTAAATAAAATTTATGAAAAATTAGGACTCTCTGATTAGGGAGTCCTTTTAATATGGAGGAAAATTTAATATGGAAAATAAACCGATTATAATTGCAATGAATGAATTTAAACAGCAAATAATTAGTGTAATCAATAAAAACAAATCGGATATTCCTATGAGTATTCTGAATTTAATTTTAAAAGATATATTAATACAATGTACTGAGCTTGAAAATCAACAATATAATATTGCTTTAGAACAATATAATAGACGAACTAATAAAACAGAAAAAGAAAAATAATTAAGAGGTGATTTTGTGCAAAAAATTGAACATAAAATAAATTTAAATATGTCACAACCTAATAATTTCGAATATATTCATGCGATGCAGGGAGATTATGATGCAGAATTCGTTATTGCAACATTATATGATAAAAATACAATTTATAATATTGATTCAAGTACCAAAGTGATTTTGCAGGGTGCTACTGAATTTGGTGAATTAATTGTTTACGATAATATAATCATTAATGATGATAGACATAGTGTTACTTTCCCATTAACAAAAGAAATGTTATCGGTCTCTGGCAACATATCTTTCATATTATCACTCGTAGACACAAATAATAAACAAAAGAAATCCGCATTTCCTTTTATTGTCAAAAATACAAAAGAAATTACTGCTTCTACCCCAGTTTTAATTTTACAAGCTATTACAGATTATGTTAATCGTGCCGAGAAAGCTGCAAAGGATGCTGAAGCAAATAAAAATATTACTGATGAAAATGCTGCGCAGTCGAAACAGTACCTCGAAACAACTAAAGAACAAGCTGATATTGCTACAACAAAAGCACAAGAATCATCTTCATCGGCTGTTGACAGTGCAAACTCTGCTATTCAGTCTTCTAAATCTGCTACAATAGCAAATGAAAAAGCTGAAGTGGCATCTACTAAAGCAACAGAAGCATCGTCAAGTGCTACTAATGCAGCTCAATCAGAAGCTAACGCTAAAAAATCTTTTGATGAAGTCACTAGATTAGAACAATCAGTTATAGACCATAAAAATGCAGTAATGCAATCGACAAACAATGCAGAAGAATCTGCTAAGAAATCTGAGAGCTGGGCAGTTGGAGGAACATCAACTCGTGACGGTGAAGATACTGACAACTCAAAATACTACTCTGAACAGGCTAAAAATTATGCAGACAAAGCACAAGAGATAGTAGGCAGTAATTTCATAACTCAAGCTGAGAAAGGTGTTGCGGGTGGTGTAGCTGAATTAAATGATAACTTGGCAGTTGAAAAAGCAGTTGGTGATGAAAAAGGTAATAACATTCAGGGTACGTACGCTAAGAAATCAGACACAATGGTAAACTTGCTTAAACCTACTTTGCATACAACAACAGAAAATGGAATAACTTGTACTGAAAATGGTGATGGCACTTATACTGTAAAAGGTACTGCTACAAGTACTGTTACGTTGCCACTTGGGTCTATTAAGAGGATAAACAAAAAATTAAAAATTTGTGGTAGTCCTAGTGGGGCTGGTTTAAATACTTACGGAATAAATTATGGTGAGATCATAATGGACAGTACTGCTGATGTGGGCAATGGTGTTATGTACTATAGCACTGACGAAGCTGGTGATTTCCTTTATGTATTTGTTATGAACGGTCAAACAGTTAATGACATCATATTCAAGCCAATGGTCACAACCAATGTCAATGCTACGTATAATGATTTTGTTCGTTATACTGGTGATACTGGTAGCGTAAGTGGAGATGTGGCTGATATTAAAACTAAAATAGATGGCATTGAACCAGAAGCGGAAGTTAATCAAAATGCTTATAGTCGAATACAAATTACCGATATTATGGATGGCACGTGTAGCATTGTTGACGCAACTGGTAAATCGAGTTGCTTGGATATCAGAAGTGGTGAAGGTATAGAATTAGTCGAGAAAACTTCAGGCTTTGGAATTAGAGCAAGACTTAGTAACAATTTGGTTACAAACAAGGCAGGATTTGCACTCGATGCAAGGCAGGGGGAAGTCCTTGATAAAAAAATAACAGAATTAAAAAAATCTGTCAGTGATGGGAAAAGTGCTATTGCGTCTGCCATCACTAATGCAGGAGTTAGCACAGCGTCAGACGCCTCCTTTGCAACCATGAGTAGCAATATAGCGAAAGTTCGTACAGATACTACTTATACAGATAAATCGCACATTATCTATGGAGAAACCGCATATGTTCAGGGTAAAAAGGTTACAGGAACAATGCCAAGTTATAAAAAGGATATATATTATTATGGTGCATATGCGAATATTATTGGTAATGAAAACAGGTCAATGTATCAAGCAGGTCGTTGCAGTTTATGGTGTTCTTTAATAAAGCATATGAAACAGACGTTTACACTTACTGGGAGTACTGGAGGCACTAACACACCATCTACTGGAGTATTTGATGACGGATTCGGAGCTTTTTGGTTAGAGAGTCATAATGATGGATATGTTAATTGTTTTAGCGGAAATGAATCAACTATAGACCTAACAAATTACGATATAATGCTTGTTAGGATTGCTATAAACAGTGATTCATATAATGGGACGACATTTTTAAGAGGTTGGATTGGATTAACTGATACTAATAATGGCGATACAATAAACGAAGGTAATTACGGCATGATTGCTGGAGTAACATACAACGCAACCAAAAAAGGTGAATGGGAGTTTTTAGAATTGCCTATATATGTAACGAAATTAACAGGAAGTAAATGGCTAAAAATTTCACTAGTACATGGTGGAGAAGTTCAGATGCAATCATGTACATTTATTCCAAAAAGAGAATATTAAGATTAGTGAAAAAATAAGGCAGGAAAGGAATGACTATTATGAAAATTAAATTGAAAGACAACACAGAACTTACCGTTACCGAAAGCAGCACAGCAACAAAAATCACAGCAGATTTTTCTTCAGTAGAAGATATTGAAAACTTTCGCAAGAAACTGACTGACGAAAATCTGGCAGCATTTAGGTACATAAAAGACGATACTGGCGAAATCATAGGCGAGTACAAAAATTATACTTTTGAAACAGTGTCATATCTGTATTCAGAGGAAAAGAGTGTTTTTGAAGCGTCATTTAACATCCGTCAGCTAAGCAATATCGAGGTGAGACTTGCGGCAGTCGAAGCAGGGCAGACTACTCAGAATGATGCCATTGCCGAGATGTCAGAGGTTATTTATAGTGAATAGAAAGGGGGTGGACGAGATGGCGAAATTTTGGTCTGAGAGAATTGCATACGATTTAAATCGTATTGATGAAGTTCCGACAAAATTAAGAGAAAAAGTAAAAAAATACATCGAACAGCACATTGAAGCTTAGGCTTCTTTTTTAGCATAGAAAAATGCTTTTAAAGTAGTGGGACACTAACGAGAATTGCGAAACAATTCTTGGTGAACAAAATGCTGGTTTTGCTCTTTTTTATTGCCTAAAAAGGCAACTAAATATTGACATTATACAAATTATTGTATATTATAATTTTGTAAATACATAATTACAAAAATCTCTACCCCATAAAGAGAGTGTATTTACCAAGAAGATTTTTCATATCTTCTTCATTCTTAAAATAGGGAATAGTTGAGTTTAATTACTCTTCTATTCCCTATTTTTTACGATTTTATTTTTAACATTTCTTGTTTTAAATCATCTAATGTCCTATGTGTGTAAACTTTTTCTGTTAAATCATTAATTTTGTGACCAACAATTCTCTTTAAAATATATTCGTTCATACCTACATTTTTAGCTTTTGTAATAAAAGTGTGTCGGGTACAATGTGGTGTATATATTTTATTAAATTTTAATATTTCCATGATTTTATTAAATCTACTTAAATATTGATCTCTACTTAATCCAATACCTTGTTTTTTTGTAACATCATTAAATAAATATTCGCTACCTGCTTCTTTTGCTTCGTTATAATATTTTATTACAATATCTTTAACTAACGGATGAATTGGCACAGTACGATTTTTCCCATTAATTGTTTTTATACCACCAGTGATACATTCATTATCCAAGTCTACATCTTCTATCTTCAATTTTATTAATTCGCCAGGTCGCCAACCACTATAACACCCAAACAAAACCATATCTGCAAAAGGAACAAACTCAATACTTTGCCATAATTTATTTATATTGTCTTCAGAAAATGGAATTTTACTTTTATGTTCCATAGCTTGCTGGGTAAATACACTTTTTTCTAAAGTAAAGTCTTTGGCATAGTTGTGATTTATAATCCTACCTTCAATTGCATATGCGTACATATTGTTAAAAATATATTTAATTGTTTGTTTTATTTGTGGTGAGGTAGTTCTTGTTTCACCCCTATATTTTCCACGAGTAACAATTGTACTTCCTTCATTTATGCACTTTTTCATATCTAATATACTCAAATCTCTAAATTTTTTATTATAGAGTATTGAACAATATTTATAAGCACCTTTAACACGATATCCCATAGAAGATTTATCTTCTATTCTATCTTTAAACCATTTTTCATATAGTTCTGCAAAAGTGATATCTTTTTCATCAAGATTAAAATTTGATTCCAAATATTCAGCCAATGCTCGACTTGCTTCTCCCTTTGTTTTAAAATTAGAGCCAAGACTTTTTACAATTTGTTTAGTGCGACCTGTTTCTTCATTTAATTCCCAACCAACTGTTACTTTTACTCTATAGCGGTTTCTTCTTTTATCATAGCTTATGCTGCCTTCGCCATTGCTGCGTCTTCCTGCCATATAATCACCTCGTATCAATAATTGTGCGTCTTGTTTTATCATCGGTATGCGTCTTGTATGCGTCTTGTCTCATCACTAATCACACTGTATCACAGCAAATCTGCTTTGTCAAGCATATGTTTGTTCGAATATTTTCATTTTTAGGATTATATTTAAAAGCAAATAAAAAGACTTGCAAACCCCTGATTTTATTGGGATTTGCAAGTTCCTCGTTCTTTATTTCTAAGCTGACCGCAGGCGGCATCAATATCCCTGCCCATCTCTCTTCTTATAGTAACATTTGTGTGATTTTTTTCAAGTAGCAATTTAAAATTCTGTATGTCTGCTCCTTTAGAACGCTGTCCCATTCTTCCCTCAACCGGATTTAACGGTATGAGATTTATGTGACAGTTAAGCCCTCTTACGAGTTCTACAAGCTGCATCGCACATTCCCTGCTGTCATTTTTTCCTTCTACCATACTGTATTCAAAGGTAATTCTTCTTCCTGTCATGTCAACATAATAGCGGCACGCATCAATTATCTCATGTATCGAATATCTGTTGGCTATAGGCATCATTTCACGTCTTAATTCATCATTAGGAGCATGAAGGGAAATAGCTATCGTTATAGTCAGTTTTTCATCGACAAGTTTTTTTAATCTGTCAACAAGACCGCAGGTAGATAAGGTGATGTTTCTCTGACTGATGTTAAGACCATTTTCATCAGATATCATCCTGATAAATTTAACAACATTATCATAGTTGTCAAGTGGTTCTCCTATCCCCATCAATATAATATTAGAAACTCTCTCTCCGGTTGTCCGCTGAATTTCATAAATCTGGTCAAGCATTTCAGAAGTCTTAAGGCTTCTTATAAGTCCCCCCACCGTAGATGCACAAAATCTGCATCCCATACGGCATCCGACCTGAGTTGAAATACATACACTGTTTCCATGCTTATATTTCATAAGAACGCTCTCAACCGTGTTTCCGTCTGAAAGTCTCATGAGAAATTTTGCTGTTCCGTCAGATGACACCTGTTTTTTTATTATTCTTGCACCTTCTATCGTACAGCTTTCATCAAGTTTTTTTCTCATATCCTTTGAGAGATTGGTCATTTCATCAAAACTTAAAACAAGTCTTTTATGAATCCATTCATATAATTGTTTTGCTCTAAACTTCTTCTCGCCCATCTCCTCTAAAAGTTTTTGCAATTCAGTAAAATTCAGGCTCTTAATGTCAATCTTATCTTCAGTCAATATATCACCATCCTATTGTTTTATAAATGCCGCTATAAAAAAACCGTCTGACTCTGTCATATCAGGTAATATCTGTATATATCCATCGTCTTTCATATAATTTCTGATTTTTTTTGGAACTCTTTTTCTTATATCCACTTTCTTAAAAGGAAGATTTTCAAGCATCCACCTGACATTATCTTCATTCTCTTCCATTGCTATTGTACATGTACTGTAAAGAAGCTGTCCACCTTTTTTTAAATAACGGCTTACATTTTTTAATATTTCCCTCTGTATCTCTGACAATGCATTTATATCTCCTATCGAGGTCTTATATTTTATATCACATTTTTTTCCGATAACTCCAAGCCCTGAACAAGGCAGGTCAGCGATTACAATATCTGCCGTATCCTCCCACTCTTTTTTAAATACGAGTGCATCATTTTTAACAACAGAAACATTTTCAAAACCGTTTCTTTCAACATTTTCTTTTATAAGTGCCGTCTTTGCATCAGTAAGGTCACAGGAAATTATCTTTCCTCCGCCATTTAGTTTCCTGTCATTTAATCTGTCGGCAATATGAAGCGTCTTTCCTCCGGGTGCGGCACATATATCAATAATATTTTCCCCGCCTTTTATCTCAGGGATATGCCCTGCAAGTATCGAGCTGAAATCCTGCACCTGTATATAACCTTTCTTAAGTGCCTCAACATCCTGCAGTCTGTCAAAATCATCTATCGAGAAAGCGTAATCAAAAAGTTCACTCTTTTTAACACTGATGCCCTGTTTTTTTAACATATCATACACTTCCTGCGGTTCTGCTTTTGAGACATTGCATCTTACACTCACGCCTCTGTCTGCTTTAAGAAATCCCTCAAAAATCCTTTCTGTCTCATCCTCGCCGTACTCCTCACACAAATAATTTACTATCCACTCAGGCATTGAGTATCTGACTGAGGCATAAGCACAAAATCCGTCCTTTTTGTCAGGAAATTTTATCTTATCTTTTTCTCTTGAAATATTTCTTAAAACACCATTTACAAAACCTTTGAGATTTGTAAATTTTCTTTTATTGGCAAGCTTTACCGCTTCGTTGCACACTGCACTGTCAGGAACACTATCCATATGCATTATCTGGTAAACTCCCATTCTTAGTATTTCTCTGATAACAGGTTTCATTTTTTTTACTTTTGTCTTTGAAAACAGATTTATAATATAATCTGAGGAAACCGCATATTCTATGGTTCCCTGACAAAGTCTCGTAAAAAATGCTCTGTCTCTCTTTTCAAGTCCCGGATGTTTTTCAAGTGCAGCGTGTATAGCTTTGTCTGAATAAGCCCCCTTATCCATTACAGATACTATAACATCAAGTGCAAGATTTCTCAAATTTACTTCATCAGCCATTTAGAGTTTCCCCTTTTTCAACTTTATATCCACGAAGAAAAGCAGCTATATTCATTCGCTTTTTGCCCTCAAGCTGAAGCTCTTTCACATCAAGATAACCTTTTCCCGTGCTTATAAGCATCCTATTTTTATCCACATATGCGATATTTCCGCAATCTGTCTTTGTAATATCAAATGCTTTAACTTCTTCATCGTCTAATACATCTGCCTCCCATATCTTCAACATTTTTCCATGAATATGGGTAAATGCACTAGGCCATGGATTTAATCCTCTTATAAGTCTCTCTATCTCAACCGCTGTTTTTGAAAAATCAATCTCACCTGTCGCCTTGCTTAACATTTTTGCATAAGTCTGTTTTGACTCATCCTGTTTGACCGGATTTAATTTTCCCTCTTCTGCCTGTTTTAAGACTTCGAGTATCATGGGTCCTCCAAATGAAGCCAGCTTGTCAAAAAGACTTCCGCCTGTCTCTTTCCTGTCAAGCTTATATTTTTTTACAAGAAGCATATCTCCTGTGTCAAGTCCCTCATCCATCTGCATAATAGTAACACCGCTCTCCTCGTCTCCATCTATAACAGACCACTGGATTGGTGCTGCACCTCTGAGTTTCGGAAGTAATGACGCATGAACATTAATGCAGCCGTATTTTGGAAGTTCAAGTATCTCCTTTGGTAGTATCTGTCCGAATGCCACTACTACTATAACATCAGGATTTAATTTTTTTAATACTCCGATAAATTCCGCATCTTTTACTTTCTGCGGCTGATATACTTCAATACCGGCTTTGACTGCTGCCTCCTTCACGGGAGTAAACATCATTTTCCCACCGCGTCCTTTTGGCTTATCCGGCTGAGTTACTACAGCAGTCACATCATGCTCACTGTTTATAAGTGTTTCCAGAGTCCCTACCGCAAAATCCGGTGTTCCCATAAAAACTATATTCATACTTTTCCTCCTCTCGCATATTATGTACTCTCGAAATCTCCTGAACGAAAAATTTCGAGAGTACATTATTGCATTTTAGTTTAATATCTATCTTTGAATTGTAACAAACTGTATTTTGCAACAGGCTTATACTTACTCTTCCCCGGCAGATGCATTCATAAGCTCGCCCTCTACCTTTGATACATAAAGTACACCTGATAAATGGTCTATCTCATGCTGGAGTGCTCTTGCCAAAAGTTCCTCGCCCTCTACCTCTATCTCTACCATATCCGCATTCAAGGCTCTTACCTTAGCATAATTTGCCCTTGTAACTATTCCTGCCTTGCCCGGCACACTAAGGCATCCCTCCTGTCCTGTCTGTGTACCTGACAGTTTTACTATCTGTGGATTGATAAGTACAATAGGCTGACTGCCATCCTCAGTCACATCAATAACAACAATCTGCTTTAACACACCGACCTGAGGTGCTGCAAGCCCTACCCCCTGTGCATCATACATTGTATCGAGCATATCCTCGATAAGTGTCTTTATCCTCGGTGTCATCTCCTTTACAGGTCTTGCGTTCATTGTAAGTATTTCGTCACCGATCGTCCTGATATTTCTTATTGCCATAGTAATATTTCCTCCGTTTTTATTATGTGTTATATAAGATTAAATTCAAAATTAAGCCTGCAGTCCCTAAACGACTCAGTTTCATGCATAAATTCCTCGAAACTGTTTTTTATAGAACACAATATCCCATAATCTGCACACTTTCCATATATCATACGCCTGTAGACATCTTTCACCTTTGAAAGTGCCGCAGGTGCAGGTCCAAGCACTGTTACATCCTGATAGAGTTTCATCTTATCGGCGAGTATCTGTGCCAGATTATCCGAATTTCTTTCATTTTCTGAAAGCACCAACACTCCTAGTATATTTGAAATCGGCGGATATTGCAACATTTGTCTTGTAACAATTTCCTGTTCATAGAAATTTTTATAGTCATTTTTCGCTGCATAGACGATACTGTAGTGCTCAGGCTGATATGTCTGTATAACAACTTCTCCGGGCTTATCTGCCCTGCCTGCACGACCACACGCCTGTGTTGTAAGCTGAAAAGTCTTTTCTGCTGCACGGTAATCACCCGAATTTAATGAAAGGTCTGCTGCAAGTATTCCCACAAGCGTAACATTTGCAAAATCATGTCCTTTTACTATCATCTGTGTTCCGATAAGTATGTCCGCACCACCTTTTGAATATTCTTTTAAAATATTTTCATGAGCATTTTTTCCCGTTGTCGTATCAGCATCCATACGAAGTACATCTGCCTGTGGAAATCTTTTTTTAACCATCTGCTCAACCTGTTGCGTACCAATCCCGAAACTGCTTATGTAAAGCGAACCGCAAGATGGACATTTATCCGGCATCTGAATTTTGTAACCGCAGTAATGACACATCAGATAGGAAACTCTCCCATTTACAGAATGCGGTTTTAATGCGACCGAACAGTGTGGACAGCCAAGAACCTCGCCACATTGCCTGCACGAAACGAACCCCGCAAATCCTCTCCTGTTTAAGAAAAGCATTATCTGTTCTTTTTTCTCCAGTCTGTCACGCATAAGTTCATCAAGTCTTCTGCTGAATATTGAATAATTTTTTGCTTTTAATTCCTCCCTTAAATCTTCTATATACACTGACGGATAAACTGCATTGCCTGCTCTCTCGTTTAGTTCAAATAATCTGTATTCTCCCTGCATTGCCTTATAATATGAGTCAACCGATGGTGTTGCCGAGCCTAAAACAACGCTTGCACCGACCATTTTAGCCCTCTGTATCGCAACCTCTCTTGCATGGTACTTTGGCGGCATCTCACTCTGATAGCTTGAATCATGCTCCTCGTCGATAACGATAAGTCCGAGATTTTGAAACGGTGTGAAAAGTGCCGACCTCGGTCCTATCATAACATCTATCTCGCCGTTTTTTGCCCTTGTGTACTGGTCAAACCTCTCCCCCGCCGAAAGTCTTGAATGCATGACTGATATTCTGTTTCCAAATCTTTTATAAAAACGGTTTACCATCTGAAATGTGAGTGAGATTTCCGGTATAAGCACTATAACCTGCTTTCCGAGGCAGATTACCTTTTCAACAATATTCATATACACTTCTGTCTTGCCGCTTCCTGTTATCCCGTGAATAAGGTATGTTCCTCTTACATCTCTTATATAATCATTTAATATCGAATCTACCGTGTGTTTCTGCTCTCTGTTTAAAACAGGACGCACCTCCGGTCTTTCATCAATATTTCCAATAGGATTTCTGTATTGCTGTATGGCATCGACCGTTATTATATCCAGTTTCCTAAGTCCCTCTATAACGCTCGCCGTAAGGCTTAGTTTCTTTGTGGCATAAGAATAATCAAGTCCCGCATTATAAGCCGTCTTATCCAGCTTAAGAAATTCATCGAGAAGTCTTACTCTTGCCTTATTATGCTTTTTTTCAAACTCGTCTCTTTTTTCCCTCATCTTATCCATGCTGACAGCAGGATATATAACTCTCTTTATCTGCTCTTTTATCTCCCTTTTAACAGGCATAACAGACTTTATGGCATCATTCATCGTTGAGCCGTAATTTTCCTTTATCCAATAAGCAAGGGAAAGCAGGTGTGATTCCACGACCACTCCCTGCTTTATTATTTCAAGTATGCTTTTCGTTTTTGATATATCAAACTTCGCTTCGCCCGAAAGACCAACGACATATCCTGTCATAGTTCGATTTCCCATGCCGAACGGGATTTTTACGACCGAACCTATATCAACATCAAACTCCATCTCCTCAGGAACTATATATTGAAATGGTCTGTCAAGACTCTTGACTGATATATCTATTATTACATCAGCAAATATCATTTCTTTCCCCTAATTTTTCTTTTTAATTTTTTATCGTCCAGGACTCCCATAAACTTTCAACTTTAAAAATTTCCCGCCTTCAGCCTTTTGTATCTTCTTTAACTGCCATTTAGGAAGTCCTGCTCCTTTGGCTCAGTTATCTGATAAAATTACCATCTTTTACTACATCAGCGACAAGTTCTCTCTCGTCCATATGATATTTCTTTCCTTTTATCTCCTGATAATCCTCATGTCCTTTTCCTGCGAGCACAATAACATCACCCTTTTTTGCGTTTTCAATGGCATATCTTATCGCATCTGCCCTGTCGATGATGGTTATAAATTTACCATCCGCTTTCTTTACCCCTGTAACTATATCATCAATGATAGCCTGTGGTTCTTCATTTCTCGGATTGTCAGATGTAACAATCGTGAAATCTGCAAGTTTTGAAGAAACCTCACCCATCTCAAAACGACGCTCTCTCGAACGGTTTCCACCACATCCAAACAGACATACCAGTCTTTTTGGCGAATACTCTTTAAGTGTCGTGAGCAGACTGTTAAGGCTCATTGCGTTGTGAGCGTAATCTATCATTATCGTAAACTTAGGTGATACAGGTATTATCTCAACCCTGCCTTTAACTCTGACTTTTGAAAGCGAGTCGAGTATAACTTCTTTCTTTACACCGAAGTGTCTGCATATTGAGATTGCGGTCATTGAATTGTAAACACTGAACTTGCCCGGTATGTCTATCTCAACATCCATATCCATAAGACCGCTCATATGATATGCAACTCCGAGCGTTCCACCTTTATCCATAAGATGAACATCAGATGCCTTTATATCTGCATTTTCAGAAAAACCGTATGTCTCAACTTTACAGGTATGACCCTCAAGTATCTTTTCAAGATGGCTGTCATCCGCATTGAAGATACCCTGTTTGCATTGTCTGAAAAGCAGGCTCTTACAGTGGATATAATCATCAAGGTCCTTATGTTCATTTGGTCCGATGTGGTCCGGCTCAAGATTTGTAAATATTCCGTAATCAAATACAAAGCCGCCTACTCTGTTTAGCATAAGTGCCTGTGAAGAAACTTCCATAACGACACATTTACAGCCTGCATCAACCATCTTTCTGAAATACTGCTGAACTACATATGACTCAGGTGTGGTATTTGCAGATGGAATGACCTCATCACCGATAATACTCTCGATAGTTCCGATAAGTCCTGTTTTGATGCCTGATTCCTCCAATATGGAACGAACCATATAAGTTGAAGTGGTTTTCCCCTTTGTTCCCGTAATTCCGATAGTTGTAAGTTCATTTGCAGGATTTCCAAAATATGCCGCTGATGAAACAGCAAGACCGAGTCTTGTATCAGCAACTTTAATAACAGTCACATCGTCAGGCACATCTACATTCTTTTCAACGATAAGAGCCTTTGCTCCTGCCTTAACAACATCTTTCGCAAAATCGTGTCCGTCCCTTACCGCACCACTTATACACACAAAAACACTTCCATCCTCAACCTTTCGTGAATCATATACAAGTGTAGTAATATCAATGTCAGTGCTTCCCTGAACACACTCAAAATCTAAATCTTTTATCAGTTCTAAAAGTTTCATTTATGTTCTCCATTCCGTTTTTTATCAAAACAAATATAATAAATTTTTTAAGACGCTGTTACAAAGCAGTGCCATAAGTTTAATCTTTGTTATATCTCTATCGTTCCCTCAAATGCAATAGCCGCAGGTCCGGTCATCCAGACTGTATCGTTATCTCTGTCATATTTTACCAATATATCACCACCGAGCAGATGAACCGTTATCTCATCTTCGGTAAGACTATTTAAAACGCAGGCAACGACTGTCGCACAAGTTCCCGTACCACAGGCAAGTGTCTCACCTGAGCCACGCTCCCAGACACGCATATTTACTTCATGTCTGTTTAACACCTGGACAAACTCCGTATTCACCCTATCAGGGAACATAGGATGATTTTCAAACTTAGGACCTATCTTATCAAGTGGGAATTTATTTACATCCTCATCTATAAAAGTAACTGCATGAGGATTTCCCATTGAGACGCAGGTTATCTTATAGACTTTTCCGTCAACATTTATATCCGCATCTATACATTTATCCGTATCAACCGCAACGGGAATATCTTTTGACTCAAGGATAGGTGCTCCCATATTTACTTTTACGAGTGAAACCTTTCCATCCTCCACTGTAAGCTCAAGTCTTTTTATTCCGCTTTTTGTTTCGATAGAAAGATTTTTCTTGTCGGTAAGTCCTTTATCATAAACATATTTCGCAACACATCTGATACCGTTGCCACACATTGCCCCCTCTGAACCGTCAGCATTATACATAGCCATTCTAAAATCTGCAACATCAGATGAACATATAAGTATCAGACCGTCAGAACCTATCCCAAAATGTCTGTGACTGACTTTTTTTGAAACCTCACCCGGATTTTCTATCATCCCCTTTGTGCAGTCAACATAGACATAATCATTGCCACAACCATGCATTTTTGTAAAATTCATAATTCCCTCCATTTCCATGTGCCATTTTGCATATGCCTTATTTCATATGCTTTTGACCCTTGCATTATTTTATATTTTTATATATTTTAATCGTATTCCCCCAACTGCCATATACTTTCTTTCCGTTTTTCTTAGTATATGCCCTCATCTGTATAAAATGTTTTTTCCTTGACTTCTTCAATCTAACCATAGTTTTCGTTGATTTGCAAGATACGGCTTTGCTGCTTAAGTCTTTATTATATTTTACGCTCGTCGAATATCTCACCTGATAACCCGATGCATTTTTTACTTTTCCAAAGTAAACAGTGACCTTATTTTTATTTATCTTCCACTTTTTTATCTTAACTTTTGCAGGCTTTGTCACCGGCTTTGCTGTCGGTGTCACTGTTGGTCTTGCAGTTGGAGCTTCTGTCTCCTCAGGCTCCTCTTCCGGTTCTTCCGTCTCCTCAGGTTCGTCCGTAATTTCTGGTTCCTCTGTCTCCTCAGGTTTCTCTGTGATTTCAGGCTCTTTTGTCGGTACTGCCGTTGATGTTTCTGTAGGCTTTACTGTAGGCTTTACCGTCGGTGTCTCTGTAGGCTTTACCGTAGGTTTTGCTGTCACAGCCTGACCGTCTTCAAGACTAAAGAAATTAACCGTGTAACTTACATCACTGCCAAGACCTGTTATGTCTACATCAAACACATCACCTGCTGTATATTTTATACTGGTATCAGGTCTGAATATAATGCATCCTTTCTGACCGTAACCTGCATTATTTACATTGAAATAACCGTCTGCTTCTTCACTTGAAAAGTTCCATACCTTGCCGTCACTTTCCCTTGTAAGTTTTACCTTAACAGAAGTAATATCTACATTTTTTCCCATAGATACAGACCACGGAAAATCCGTACCAAAATATTCTACAGGCATATTCTGTGCCGGCCATGCAACTCCGTACTCACCCGCTTTTGTATTTTTCATATCAAAAGAATACATCGCACTGTATGTTCCATTAGTTCCAGTCACTGCTCCAAAACCGGTATATTTCATATTTGGATTTAACACCCATCTTCTGTGCCCTAATCTGTCGATATTGTAATCATCTCCATCATCAAGCCAGCCGTTTACCAAACTCTGGTTCATACCGGCATTTTTCCATGAAGCCCATGCAATATTACTCTCTCCTGCTCCCTTTGCTCCAAGATTATATAAATCTTCGTCCATATCAGCAGGTTTTGACGGATAGTGGCTGAGTTCACCATTTACATAATTTACAAGTGCTGCCGTCTGTGTAAGGCTGTTGTATGTATCGTCTAATTGCACATCGTATGAAATCCCCGCTATATATCTCACCTGATTAAACATATTGATAGCACTGTTTAATGTCTTGTCAGATAGCTTTCCGGCAGAATAATCTCCACTGACAACAGGATTTTCTGCAAATGTAAGTGCATCATTTAAGCCCGCAGCATTTTCTGCACAAAATGCTCTTATCTCATCCTGTGTATGATATGCCACATTTATCCCCTGTGCCTCTGTATCCTCAGCCCGTACATAACTGCTTCCCAATGTCACACACAAAGCCAGCGTCATTACATAACAAATACTCTTTCTGTTCTTTCTAATCATAGATTCTTTCTCCTTTCCGTACTTATGTACTCACGAAATCTTCTGAACGAAGAACTCACAGAGTACATACTTTGCAAACTGCCATTCACACCGCAGACATGAAATCAGCCTTTGCGATAACCGTTCACACCATAAGCGGGAGCGGCAATATTTTGTAACCCGGTTTTTCTTAATGTGAACTAATTATAATATATAGCACCTTTTAGGGCAAGTAAAAGTTACTATTCACCCATCGGCATGAAACAGGCTGCAATCTTATAAAATTTACTTATCAGTACATAATCTATAACTGTTATCATGGCAGGTTTATGAATGTAATAAACGGAAAGCTGAACTGTTACCCATTATTATTGAATTTTTTCTTTATGATATACAATCCACAAAATGTATGCTATAATTTTATATATTTATGCAGGAATGGAGAATGAAATGAGACATAAAATAGTGCTTATGACAGGCGGAACCGAAACCCTTGAATTTTTTTCATTGCAATTAAAAAAAGGCTTTGAAGCCTTAGGATACAAGACTTTTCTTTTCGACCAGACAACAGAAGAAGAAAGTGCAGAAAAACTTTACGATTTTGCAACAGCTTATGACACGATACTTGTCACTTTTAACTTTGACGGTATTCATTATGAGACTTCACTTTTTAACATGAATGGAGTCTCTATCTGGGATGAACGCAAAATCCCATGCGTCAACATAGCCGTTGACCATCCATATTTTTATCCCGAACTTTTCGATATACATCCAGATATTTTTTATGAAGTATCCATCGACAGATACCATGACAGATATATGAAAAGATTTTATCCGGAACTTATGAGTGGAACTTTTCTTCCACTAGGCGGCACCTCACTCTCCCCAAACGGAGATTACAAGAAGATGGCTGACAGAAAATATGACATATGTTTTACCGGTAATTACACACCACCGGAAGTCTTTGACGATGCAATAAACAGACTCGGTGACGAATATGCAATGTTTTATCTTGAGATAATACATGATCTTATCACCAATCCCGACAAACCGGATGATCTGACAATGGAAGAACACTTAAAAAAAGCTATTCCCGGAATCACACATGAGGAAGTAAAAACAGCTATTCCAAACATGATTTTCATCGATACATATGTCAGATGTTATTTCAGAGGTGAAGTGATTAAAACTCTTGCCGATGCCGGCTTTAAGATACACTGTGTCGGCAAAGGTTACGATAACCTCAGGTGTAAACATCCCGAAAATCTCGACATGAATCCTGATGAGCTTTCCTTTGGATGTCTTGAAGCACTCGCCGACAGCAGACTTTCATTAAATGTCATGCCATGGTTTAAAGATGGTGCCCACGACAGGATATTTAACTCTATGTGCAACGGAGCAGTCTGCATAACAGACCACAGCAAATACCTTGATGAGATACTCACACCTGATGAAAATATTATATTTTATGACCTCAAGCAGCTTGATAAACTGCCTGAGATATTTGAAAATGCATTAAATGATACTGATAAACTGGAGAGAATTCAGAAAAACGCATTTAACTTTGCAAATCGTGAACACACATGGTATGCGAGGGCAAAACAGCTTCACAATGAACTGTTAAAATTTTTGTAAATATACAAATATACCTGCTTATTCCCTGTATAATCCCTCTTTTACATTAACCACTCCATGCTCCATCATAGCAGTATTTAGAGAAGATACATCACGATTTGCACTTTCACTTCCGAGAAATCTTTTAAGAGTAGCACAGCATGCCATATCACCTAACACATCTACCATAGTGACTATCATATCTGAAAGTGTGCTTATACTTATGAATATTCCCATAACACCTGCCGGGATGCCTGCTATCTGGATAAGTGCTGCAAATGATGCAACCTGACCGTTTGGAATACCCGGTGTACCTATTGACAAAAGCACATTTGCCAATACTATCACGACCATATTAAGTAAAGTAAGGTGAACCCCACAGGCATTTGCGAAAAATGTTATCATAACCGACATAAGTATTGATATTGCATCCATATTTACAGTTGCACCAAGGGGGAGCACTATACTTGTTATCTCCTTTGATACACCCATTCCCTCCTCTGCACATCTCATGCTTATCGGAATAGTCGCAGAGCTTGAACAGGTACCAAATGCATTAAGTGCAGCAGGACTTACCGATTTTACAAATGTCTTTAAAGGCATTTTTGCTATAACTCCCACTATGATGCCATAGACCACCACGGCGTATATTATTATTATCGCATATGTCGTAAGAAGTGCCGTTCCTATTGAAACAACCGTATCTGCACCGGTAGTAGCAAGAACCGGCATTATCGTACAAAGAACACCAAGCGGAGTAAATTTCATAACCTCAAACAATATTTTCATTGAAACTTCATTGACAGATGTTATAAGATCCATCAAAGGCTGGGCTTTTTCCTGTAATGCAAGTATCGCAAAACCTATGATAACCGCAAACACCAGGATTGACAGCATATCACCGTTTACAAACGAGGCAAACGGATTAGACGGAATAAGGTTAGTTATTGTATCTAGTATGTTTGACACATTATTCACATCTACATCCGCACTTGCAAGCTGCAGCTTTGCATTTTTTCCGATACCGAGCATCTGCGGAACAAATATACCAAAGACACAGGCAAGACAGGTTGTCGATAAGAAGAATACCATCGCTCTGCCTGCTATCCTGCCCGTTGCTGACACGCTTCCCATGCTCCTTATTCCACATACAAGAGAACAGAATACCAAAGGATATATCATCATTTTCAAAGCATTCATATAAATCGTTCCTATAGTCTGCGATGCCTTGATAACTCCTGTCCAGCTTTTAGGAATTATAAATCCAAGTATCACACCAATTGCAAGCCCTATCATTATCTGTACTGTAAGATTTAATTTTTTCCATCGTTTTATCATATTAGCCCCCGTTTCTGCACACATTTTTTTGTGCATAGTGCAAAAGGTTTTGCCTTTCGCACATAAGTTTTGTGCCAAGTGTGCCCAGACACAAATCCTGCAAAAAAATAAGCGGCAAACATATTTTATGTTTTGTCGCCTTTGACACGCTATATACTATATTTATTTTTAGTCAGTCAGAAATTAGTAATCTGCTGTCTGTTTATAACACTATTACTTATGTATTATATCAAATTAATCTTTTATTACCTATGTATTAGTATTATATCAAATTAATCTTTTATCAAATATTAAAATCATCCGAACTTTTTATTTATCATTTTAAGAAGCATATCGACAGTTCCGTCAACTCCCATTATACTGCTGTCGAACATTGCATCTTTTCCGTCATGCTCACCTCTCCTGTTTCCCGTGACATATTTATAATATGTATCACGCTTTTCATCCATCTGCCTTACAAGTCTCTTTGCCGAAAACATCGACATATCATATTTCTCCGCAATATGCTTAGTTCTTACATCAAACGGAGCATAGATATATATCTTCAGACAGTCGTCCCTGTCTTTCAAAATATAATCAGCACATCTTCCCATTATGATGCACGACTCATTCTGTGCAACTCTCTCAATTATATCAGCCTGTGCATCAAGCACCTGGGTTGAGAGATAAAAATTGCCGACGCCGTATGTAGTTTTTAAACCCTCAATATCTTTTGCAGATACCTCATCTGCTTTCTGAACGGTATGCTCATCCATCTCAAGTTTCTTTGCAGCTTCCTCGACAAGCTGTCTGTCATAAAGTTTAACTCCAAGTTTTTCGGCAAGCTTTTCAGCAATATCACAGCCCTGAGCTCCAAACTCTCTTCCTATTGCAACAACAAAATGATTCATATGCATCCCTCATTTCTTTTTATCTGCTTAAACAAAATACTTTAAATCAACTATGTCTTTAAAAACATCACTGTTACTGATTGTCACTTACAAAACAAATGAAATAAATATCATCTTTACACTACAACTTCATAATATAAATCTGCAAGGACAACTTTTTGTTTTGCACAGCTTTATAATACCATTATTTTAGATTTATCTGTATGTCCATAGTAAACATAAATGTCAAAAAGTGTTTGTCCACTACAGACAAACTATAAAAAATAAAACTTACACCGCCGACGATAGCAACGGGCATAGTGCTTATTATGGCGGCAAATTTAGGAACAAAGCTGAGCACGGCCGCATATACGGCAACAAGTCTTACAACTCTTGGATCGTGAACCCTGCAAAGTTCAAGTACACCGGTGTTTACGGTGTATTGAACTCGTTTTGGATTGCAGAGGTGATAACTGCATCGTTTAGTTATATTATGGTTTTGAGGATGTTTAAAAGGATGCCATAATGGCATCCTTTGCAGGGTGATATTTATAGATTCCTGTATTCTCATCCGTCTATATGTTTCTTTTTCCACTCTTTTTGAATACGATATTCACTGACATCCATTAAAGTTTGTTTTAATCTGTCATAATCCTCGTCACTTATCTTATCTGACAACGGCTCTGATAAATCCGTAGAACCCTCAACATTATCAAACTCACATACCGTCTTTTTGCCATCAACAATATATTCTTCCCTGATTTTTGTCGGTCTGCCTGACTCACCGTTGTATTCAATTTTTATGTGTACGCTGACCCCTTTGCCCTCCTGTAATGCCTTAGCAATCTCATTTTCCATTCTCTTGTAATCGCCACGGTTAATCGTTCTCCGCATCGGCACAAGATTTTCTTCACCCTCTGAACCGCTGAGAATTCTCGCAATAATGTGTCCGCCGTCATCGTCCTCTCTGCGTTCTTCACCGCCCGACTCTTTTTGCTCTTTCATATTCCTAGAACCCTCCTCCGTATATTCAGGATTTGAGTCACACGATATTTTATTTCCGTTGCCATCCGTTTTATATACATTTCCATTTGCCGTATATTCAATATCGGGAAGAATTTCGCCGTTTTTCTTATATGTCTGACCGTTTTCGTCAGTCTCATATGTATTTCCATTAAACTCATAAACAGAGTTTGTTCTCTCTTTTCAGAATAATCGGGTTCTTCGGGTATTATATCCTCCTGCTGCTCCGCAGATACTTCACTTAAATTATCATCACCCATAAGCCTGTCAAACTTTTCGCTTGCCTTTTTGCTAATCTCACCTGATTTCATACCTTTAGTTTCTGAAATCTCACTTAATCCACAAAAAAAATCCATACAACCACACTCCTTTATATGTGATCCATCAGCCGTTCAAATAAATCCACTATCTCGGCTGTGCCATCAATCCGTGCCTGTTCTTTTGTCAATAAAGCAATTATTTTCTGCTGGTCATTTTCACTAAGAAGCATAATATCAGGTTCAAGCATCTCCTTTATGCAATCATACCAACTGCTTATATTGTTTTCTTTTCCTTTTGCAAGTCCGAATGCTATTTCATAATTGAACAGGCTATACACTACCTGACCTCTCAATTTTTGAACTTCATCCTTTGTCACGGCTTTTGTATATCTGATAAATGCAGCCTTTGACTCAGCCGGAATATCGATTTTATCCAAAAGTGCCTTAACAGAGCGGTTTTCATATGTTAATTGCAAACTCTTTCCCGCTGTTTTTGAAGATGAAACCGTATCGGTAACTGACCTGCTTCTCTGATTTGTCTCTGTTGTCGTGTTTGTCTTTCCCGTTGTATTTGCAGTGCTGCTGTTTACTCCTGCATTAAATCCCACATTTGCGGAAACAACAAAACTTACACCTGCACTTGCACTTCCGCCAAAATATCTGCCCTTTGAGTTCGTCTTACTCTGTGTAAGTGAGATTCCTTTTGATATACCCTCCGAAATCCCGTCTGTCCTCGCCTTTGATAAAGACAAAGTGTCACTTTCATTTATCGTTACCGAACTGTGTGCAAACGTAGCAAGCCGCGTATGCAGCAATTCATATCCCTGTTTCATCCTCTGAATTTCCGATGTGGAAACAGGGTCTGCAAGCATTTTTTAATTTAATACTCTATCGTCCATCTATCAACACTTCCTTACCTCTGAACGCAAATCCATAGTGTTGTATATTTTCCTCTTTCACACCTCTTTTGATAAGCTCTGCATCATAGTTTTTTTCATCTATCTGCTTTAATGCCGCTTCAACTGTTTCTTCAAGTGAGTTTTCTTTTCTGGGATTTATTACTTTAAATTCTATCACTATTCCCGGATATTTGTCATTTGTTTTTTCTATAGGTTCAAGCATTATGTCATACCTTCCGAAACCGCTTTCACGGTTTGAGTTTATAATATAGTTTTCTGTCTGGTCTACCATAAGTCCAAGTACGAAGCCGTGGAAAAATCTTTCTGGTTCTTCATCAGATGGAATATTTCCGGTATCAAAGTAGCTAATTGTTTTCAAAGTCACTTTATTCATGTAAGCATTCATACTCTCTATATCCCCGTTTATAAGTGCTCTTATAAACTCATTTGTTTCCATTTTTGCGTGACTGAACCATCTGAGTATCATATCCTCAAACATAAATCGTATTTCCAAGTTTGTTAGTGCAAGCGTGTATTTGCGTGCTTTTCTGCGGTTTCCAACAAGTGGTTCTGCCGCTACTACCTTAAGATAACCGCTTGCAAGCATAAGACTCCACACTGCATCTTCTGAATAATCAAGCTCTGAAAATACTATCTGCTCATTTATTTGTACATCTATTGTTTCTTCTTTAAGAAGAGTTTCCATCATCATCTTTATACAGGGACTTCCTTTTTTAACGAGATTATTTATAAGTCCATTTGAACTTGAGTCTGCCCAGTAAGTGTTATATTCTTTTTTATCTAAAAAGTTGATTATCGACCACGGATTATAAATATCTTTTTGTTTTCCAAAAATAAAACCATCGTACCATTTTTTCACATCCGACTTTTCATCCGGTAATCCCTGTTCATCAAGTGCATTAAATACTTCTTCTGTAAAACCAAATGAAGTCTCATATTTTGTGGACAATGTCGTGACTATTTCAAGATTATTTAAATCTGAGAAAATACTTTCCTTAGACATAGTCTCGGCTTTAGCCGAGCCATTAGAAGTTTGCATAGCAAACTTCCTAACAGCTGAATATTCAGCTGTTGTAATACCAGTCATTATCGCTCTTTCAAGATATGGATTTGTTTTAAAGGTTGCATTAAAAAGGCTTCTTGTGAATCCTACAAGTTTCTCCCAGTATCCATTTACATATGCTTCCTGCATAGGTGTGTCGTATTCATCAAGAAGAATAATTACTTTTTTGCCATAATAACGGCTGAGATAGTTTGAAAGATTATTTAAGGCCTCTTGAGCTGTTTCATCATCCATGCCTACACGAATTGATTTGTATTGTAATTTTTCATTTTCATTATACAAATCACTTTTCATTATATAAATTTATAAGTTCATTTTTTATCTGTTTTACAGCACCCTCATAAGTATTCTGTTTTATTTTTGCAAAACTAAGAAATATCAACGGATATGTCCCCTGCAATTTGCGATATTTTTCATCTTTCCATATATCAAGCCCCTCGAATAAATCCCCTCTATCCTTATATTTATTTGAGAAAAAACATTCAAGCATACTCATATTTAATGTTTTTCAAATCGGCGTGGGCGGGTTATAAGGGTAACATCATCCTTATTTTCCCACCACTCTTTTATAAAAGATGTCTTATCTATATAAAAACAATCATTTTCTATAACCGAATCAAATGCCTGTTTCCCTATTGCTACAACTTTTTTTGCCATATGCACCCTCCTGTTTATATCTTGCAAATTAAACTCTGTAAATATCTCTACCTACCATCTATTAATACTTCCTTACCTTTAAACGCAAAACCATAATGATATATGTTTTCCTCTTTCACACCTCTTTTGATAAGCTCTGCATCATAATCTTTTTCTTTTATCTGTCTTAATGCATTTTCTACCGTTTCCTCTAATGTATCTTCCTTCTTTTGGTTAAATACCTTAAACTCTATCACAATGCCAGGTAGTTTTTCATTATTTTTATCTATTGGTTCGAGCATTATATCATATCTTCCGAAACCACTCTCCCTGTTTGAACTTAGAATGTAATTGTCTACCTGGTCGACCATCAGTCCTAATACTAAACCATGGTAAAAATGCGATGACTTTTCAGTCATCGCATACAAGTTTGAACAACAGTTCAAACTTGAGCCATTAGCTACTCCCCTACAGTCGTAGCATGAGGCTAACCTTTCCGGTTCTTCATCAGACGGGGTTTTTCCTGTATCAAAATAACTTATTACTCCTCTTGTAACTCTGTTCATGTATTCGTTCATACTTTCAATGTCACCATTGAGAAGTGATTTTACAAAATTATTGTAATTAAACTTTTCTTCCCCAAACCATTGTTCTATCATTACCTCAAACATTCTCTCTACTTCAAGGTTGGTTAATTTCAAACCATATATTTTTCTTTTCAGCCTGCCGACTTCCTTATATGACTCTATACATAAATACCCACTTGCAAGCAAAAGGCTCCATATTACATCCTCATTTTTATCTAATTGATCAAATACAATTTGTTCATCAATCTTTTTTTCTATTACACCACCCGAAATAAGAACTGCCATTGCTTCTTTAACATCCGGTGTCCCTGTTTTTATCAGTTTGTTTACAATTCCATTTGAACTCGAATCTGTCCAGTATGAATCTATTTTTCCTGTCTGTAAATAATTAATTATAGACCACGGATTATATATATCTTTGACATCTCCATATGTAAAGCCATCATACCATTCCTTCACCGCTGCCTTTTCATTTGACATATTTACTTCATCAAGAGCATCAAAAACTTCTTTTTCCGTAAATCCAAAACTTGTTGCGTATTCCCTACTTGTAGTTGTTACCACTTTAAGATTATTTAAATCAGAAAAAATGCTTTCTTTTGATACACGGGTTATTCCTGTCATTATCCCACGTTCAAGATAAGGATTTGTCTTAAATGTCGAATTAAAAAGACTTCTCGTAAGTGCTACAAGTTCATCCCAATATCCATTCATATATGCTTCCTGCATTGGTGTGTCGTATTCATCAAGAATTATTATCACTTTTTTTCCATAATATTTATACAACATTCCAGCCAAAGTTTTTATTGCTCTACAAACAATTTCATTTGATATTTTTTTATTTATGTCTGCATTGTTTGCATAATTGTCCAGTTGCTCATACATATTTTTTTCTGCTTCTGTTAATTTATCACTTTTAAGCAGATATGAATGTTGTTTATAGGCATCGTTTATCACTGATACCAAATCGTTTTTTGTATCTTTAAAATTATCCGCCTTAATATCCGCAAAACTCAAAAATATCACTGGATATGTCCCCTGTAACTCCCTATACTCCTCGTCTTTCCAAATATCAAGTTCCTCAAACAGCTCTTTTCTGCCCTCATATTGATTTGAGAAAAAACATTTTAACATATCCATATTTAATGTTTTTCCAAAACGGCGCGGACGGGTGATAAGTGTCACATCATCAGCAGATTCCCACCAATCTTTTATAAAATCTGTCTTGTCTATATAAAAACAATCTTTTTTCCTTATATCCTCAAAACTTTGTTTGCCAATACCTACGACTCTTGCCATATACACCCTCCTGTTCAATCTATACGCATTCCTCCGTAAATCTGTAGATATATTTTAGCATTGAGGTATTAGAATGTAAAGCATCCTTTTAAGAGAATAATTCATTGTTGCAAGAAGTTAATTTAATTATATTCTTGACTTCACATCAAATTTCCAGTAATATTATTTCCGTTGCTGTATTTTCACATTTAAACATATACGGCTTTGATATAAACAGGCATAACCGCTGCACTTCATATCTTTATTGCACCTGATTACATATGTCCGCTTATATTTACTGAAAATTTTTTGTGGATTTTTCCTGAATTTATCATCTTTTCACCACGCGCTTTTTTGAGTGCGTTTTTTTATTGCCAAAATGTTCCACTTCACAGTGTATTGCATCATTGATTTTCAGCTAAATAACGCAGATAAAAATTTAAACAACTCATTTAACCGAATGTCATCGATTCACTACACTATGACAATAACAATATAAATATTATCTGATTTTAAAGGAGATACAAATGAACAACAATGATTTTATGAAAACAACACCAATTTTACCGCTTATTTTGTCTATGTCACTTCCTATGGTCATTTCAATGCTTGTCAATTCACTTTACAACATTGTTGACAGCTTTTTTGTGGCAAAAATAAGCGAGGATGCTATGACAGCACTTTCCCTTGTATTCCCAATACAAAATTTTGTAAATTCGATCGCCATAGGTTTTGGTGTCGGCATCAATGCTGCCATTTCATTTTTCCTCGGAGCAAAAAGCAGAGAAAAAGCCTGCAACAGTGCTTCACTCGGTATGCTCCTTGCAATAATACACGGAATCATAATGACCTGTATATGCATTTTTATAATGCCGGCATTTTTAAGAATGTTTACATCTGATACAAACATTATAAATCTCGGTCTCAAATATTCACGCATAGTGTTCGCTTTCTCAACAATACTATGTATAAGCCTGACATTTGAAAAAGTATTTCAGGCAGTCGGAAAAATGACATTTACCATGATAAGCCTTATGTCAGGTTGCATCGTCAATATAATACTTGATCCGATTTTCATTTTCGGACTCGGTCCTATAAGACCACTCGGCATATCAGGTGCCGCCATTGCTACCATATCCGGACAGCTTGCAACACTTCTTATCTATATATTTATTTATGCCAGATACGATATCGGCATAAAATTTAACATAAAAGAAACGCATATTGACAAATCTGTAATAAAAAAATTATATGCAATAGGCATCCCTGCAACCCTGAATCTGGCTCTGCCATCATTGCTCACCTCTGCACTAAATGCAATACTCAGTACATTTTCAGGTATGTATGTTGTCATACTTGGAATCTACTATAAATTACAGACATTTCTCTACCTGCCTGCCAACGGACTTATACAGGGTATGCGTCCTATAATAGGTTATAACTATGGTGCCGGAGAGAAAGAAAGGGTAAGTAAGATATACCGCACATCACTTATGCTAAACAGTCTTATAATGATATTTGGCACTGTCATATGCCTGATACTGCCGGACAGACTTATCGGTCTTTTTTCAATAAACACAGCCACCATACAGGCAGGTGCCACGGCACTTCGCATCATATGTCCGGGTTTTATCGTATCAACATTATCCGTCACGGCATCAGGTGCATTAGAAGGTCTTGGAAAGGGTATAGAATCACTTATCATATCACTTTTAAGATACACGATAATAATAATCCCTGCCGCATTCATACTCAGCAGAATTTTTGGTGTTTACGGAGTATGGCACGCTTTTTGGATTGCCGAGGTCATAACTGCCTTGTTTAGTTATATAATGTTAAGAAGGATATTAAAAGGGATGCCATAATGACATCCCCCTTAATATCCTTCAATATTTATAAGTTTTATCTAAAAATATCTATCGTCCGTCTATCAGCACCTCTTTACCTCTAAACGCAAATCCGTAGTGGTGAATATTTTCTTGTTTTACTCCTCGCTTTATAAGCTCTGCATCATAATT